>JBJTFT010000145.1:0-2774 GCA_046093525.1 Sphingomonadales bacterium
TACCAATACGGTCGCTTCGGTGGTGGCCGCGGAGGCCATACGACGTTCTCCCGATCGCAACACCGGCGAAGTCTTAAAGCGTACGCCTGGTGCCAGTTTGCAAGAAGGTAAGTTTATAGTAATTCGTGGGTTAGCCGATCGCTATAATCAAGCTATGATTAACGGTATTCTGCTGACTAGCACCGAGCCCGATCGCAAAACGTTCTCATTCGATCTGATCCCTTCGAATGTAATTGACAACATTGTTATTAATAAAGCCTTTGTTCCTGAATACCCTGGAGAGTGGGCCGGTGGCCTTATTCAGGTGAATACAAAAGATATTCCCACCAAGAACTTTTTTCAAATACAGGTAGGAACCGGATTCAATGGCCAAACGCTGGGGAAAGACTTTTATAAGGATTACAGTAGCCCCACCGACTGGTTAGGGTTTGATGATGGTACTCGTGCCTTACCCGCTTCGTACACGCGTAAATCAGCTTTTGATACCTTATCGTTCGCCGATAAAACTGCGATCGGAAAGCAATTAAGAAATGCCTGGAGCCCTTTGCAATCGTCCATTACGCCCAACTATTCTATTCAAATGAATGGAGGAATGAGCGGTAAGTTGTTTGGAAAGACAGTCGGAGCTACCCTTGGGGTCAGCTACAATCGCAGTTATCGTATTGTGGAATTGCTCAACCGTTCCAATACGCTGGCCGGGGGCGTATTTAGCGTGAACTCTGATTTTCAAGACACACGATACTTGCAAGATCTGTCCGTAGGTGCCATTGGCGGGTTGTCGTTGCAGCTTAATTCAATGAACCGTATTTCGATCAAATCGATCTTAAGTGTTAATGCCCCTTCTTTTGTAACTAAGCGTGATGGGGTAGATGTTAACAGGGCCGAAGACCTGCGTGCCAACGAACTGCAGTTCAAACAAAACACGTTTTTGACCTCTCAAATAAACGGCGACCATTCGCTGAGTGCTGTACTTAAGTTAAAATGGTATGGGTCCTTCAATATATTGGATGGCTACATTCCGGATCAACGCCGTATTGCTTTTACTAGAGCCAGTGGTTCACAAGATCCGTATAAATTGCTTCTTTCTAATACACTCTCTCAACAAAGCGGCAGCCGTATTTACCAATCGCTTAGTGACTACATTTATACGGCCGGTGGCGATTTGAGTTTCGGATATACTGCCTTTGGTCAAAAGCAAACCATCAAGGGTGGGTACATGTTTCAGGTAAAGGATCGCTTGTATGATGCTCAACTTTTTGCCAATTACCTGCCTCGCGATAATCCTGTTTTGCGTGCCCTCTCTGCAGAGAATGTTTTTGCTCCCGAGAATTTTGGAAATGGCACTGATAATAAATTTGCTTTTGATGCCATTAAAGGAAGAAATTTCCGATACATGGCCAATACCATATTAAATGCCGGGTTTCTTCAATTCGATAATCAATTTAGCAATGCCGTTCGGGTAGTATGGGGATTGCGTGTTGAGAATTTCGATCAACTGGTAGGCAGTGTAAAAAAGTGGGACCCTCGCCATTCCTATTCTAAAGTCCTTGACTTTTTGCCAGGTCTTAATGCTACTTTTAAGCTTAATTCCAAGACCAACCTACGACTTTCCGGCTCACAGACCGTTATTCGTCCCGAGTTGCGCGAACTCTCTTTTTTGAATATTTATGATTTTGAGCTGAACGCTTCGGTACAAGGAAATCCTTTATTGAAAAGAACCAAGATCTCTAATTTCGACCTACGCTACGAAGTGTATCCTAAAGCCGGCGAAGTATTTACTGCAGGTCTGTTTTATAAGCTATTCAATGACCCCATAGAGCAACTTTTTAACGAGGGTGCCGGTGGTGCCAGTACCTTTAGCTTTCAAAATCCTGATAAGGCCACTGCCTATGGGTTAGAGGTGGAACTCAGAAAAAAACTCGATTTTGCGACGGCACTTAAGAATTTCACCTTTCAGATAAATGCCTCTTACATCAAGAGTAATGTAAAAGACCAGGGCTTTCAGATCGATCGCCCCTTGCAAGGTCAGTCTCCTTACTTGCTGAACGTAGGTTTGTTATACGATCATGAGAAATCGGGGGTAAGCAGCACCCTTTTGTTCAACCAGGTTGGAGAGCGTATCTACTTGGTTGGTGATCTCACCTCTGGCGCCGGCTCGCCCAATATTTGGGAAGCGCCTCGGCCCTTGCTCGATTATCAGTTGGCTAAAAAGATCATGGACAAAAAAGGAGAATTGCGCTTGAATATCTCCGACATCTTGAACGCTACTCAATACTTTTATCAAAATGCGGATGGTAAGAATTCGTTTCAGCGCAATGCCGACGCCTACCGCTTTACCCGTAGACAGGGCACCATCTTTAGCTTTTCATTTCAATATAACCTCTAAAAAACATCTAAAACAAATAGTATGAAGTATTCAATTGTTTTTCTGGCCAGCTTGTTGTTACTGGGGGTAACCAGTTGCAGAAAGATCGAAACGGATGGTGAAATCCAAGTTGTGGTAGTCAATGGCGGTGGTGGGGGTACCACGACCGGGCAAACGATAACGCTGCAAGGCCGGATTAGCGCCGATACCGTTCTGAGAAAGCAGAACACCTACATTCTAAAGGGCCTGGTCTACATGGTAAATAATAAGACCATGAGTATTGAGCCCGGTACGGTTATTCGTGGATCTTTTAGTGGCTCTGATGTGGCCGCACTCATTATTACTCGCGGTGCCAAATTAATCGCCGAGGGTACACCTACCGACCCAATCGTATTTACCTCTGCTTCTC
>JBJTFT010000146.1:0-6187 GCA_046093525.1 Sphingomonadales bacterium
GTATTTCGGATCCTCGTAGCGGCGAGATCATGGAAAGCCATATCAATTGGTATCATAATGTAATGTCGCTGCTACGTAATTGGTACATGATCCAGTGCGGACCCTTAGATGCACGTGCCCAGCAAATGACCTTCCCCGATTCACTTATGGGACAGTTGATCCGCTTTGTTTCTTCGCACGAGGTGGGGCACACGCTCGGTCTTCGTCATAATTACGGATCGAGTTCAAGCGTGCCTGTCGAAAATCTTCGCAATAAAGCTTGGGTCGAAGCCAATGGGCATACTCCTTCTATTATGGATTATGCTCGCTTTAATTATGTAGCACAACCCGAAGATGGCATTAGCGAAATAGGGCTTTTTCCGCGCATTGGCGACTACGATAATTGGGCCATTGAGTGGGGGTATAAGTTATTTCCGCAATACAAATCGGCCGATGAGGAGCAAGCGATGCTCAATCGTTGGGTAATCGAAAAGTTAAAGGACAATCGTTTGTGGTTCGGCACGGAGACCAATCCCGATGATCCCCGTTCACAAAGTGAGCAAGTAGGTGATGATCCCATGAAGGGAAGTGCCTATGGCATTAAAAACTTACAGCGTATCGTCCCTAACTTATTGCAGTGGACCAAGGAACCCCACGAGGACTTTGAGGGACTACGAACTATGTACCAAGAAGTGATCAGCCAGTTCGCCCGCTACAATGGACACGTTGCCAAATTTGTGGGAGGTATTATGGAAACCCCCAAGACACAAGAGCAGAGCGGACCGGTTTATGAGTTGGTCAGTAAGGCGAAGCAAAAAGAGGCCGTTGCCTTTTTGAATAAGCAATTATTCAACACGCCTACCTGGCTTATCGATCAGCAGATCTTTGATCGTACCGGACAGTCTGGCCTCTTTATTATCGGTAACGTGCAAGACAATATGCTCAACCGCTTATTTGGATCCAGAAACTTAAATAAGTTGATCGAAGCTGAGGCTTCTGCTGGTGCCAAGGCTTATAGTGCTTTTGAACTGATGAGTGATTTAAAATCTGGTATTTGGACCGAATTGACTACCAAAAAGGCCATCGATGCCTACCGTCGTAATCTTCAAAAGACCTATGTTAATTCGCTGGTGAATCTCTTGAATCCGCCTGCTGCTGCTGCCAGTGCTTTTGGGCCCGGTATCAGCATAACAGTATCTGGAACTAGTTCAGACAAATCTGACCTGAAGTCAATCGTAAGGGCTCATTTGCAATCGTTGCGCTCCGAAATGAATGCCGCCCAGGCTCTCTATACCGACAGAATGAGCAAATATCACTTACAAGATCTTAGCTTCAGAATAGAAAAAGCATTGAATCCCAAAGATTAAGAACATTTATAGCTAATTGTAGTCAAGGAGACTCGCACTGCGGGTCTCCTTTTTAATGCCCTCAATTAAGAGAGGTAATCGATAGAATCCCTATCTTTGCACCCCGTTTTCGAACGGGTGATTGCCTAAAGAGGTTCGACAAAGGTCCCCCCGTGGGGAATGCCTCCAGGGTGTAATAATTAATACTGGGTAACATGCCTAAAGTAAAGACCAATTCGAGTGCCAAAAAGCGCTTTAAAGTGACCGGCACCGGAAAGATCATGCATCAAAAGAGTTTCAAGCGTCACATTCTTACCAAAAAATCAAAAAAACGTAAGCGTAACATGCGCCTCGATGGCACGGTCGCCAAATCGCATGTCGATTTCGTAAAGCGTTTACTGCGATTGAAGTAAGAAAGAACCGAAACTCAAGTATCTAACCATCTAATTTATCTACTATGCCTCGTTCAAAAAATGCCGTGGCCTCTAAAGCCCGCCGGAAAAAAATATTAAAGCAAGCCAAAGGTTTTTATGGCAAGCGTAAGAATGTATTGACGGTCGCTAAAAACGTCGTCGAAAAGGGTATGACCTACATGTTCGTGGGTCGCAAACTCAAGAAAAGAGAATATCGCTCCTTATGGATCGCCCGTATCAATGCGGCCGTTCGTGCAGAGGGATTGACCTACTCTGAATTCATCAATCGTTTGCAGAAAAAGGGGATCGAACTCGATCGCAAAGTGTTGGCCGATCTCGCCATGAACAATCCTGAGACTTTCAAAAGTCTGGTGGCTTCCGTAAAATAATAAAGCGAACGTCCGATTAAATTAAAACCTCCCAATGGGAGGTTTTTTAATGCTATGCCGTGTAAATGGAGAAAGGATCACATTATGTCCATAGCCTTTACCAGCGAGGTGGTCTGAAAAGGCAGGATCAGCGTCAGCCACTCCCAATGGGCACCGATAGCCCACAATAATGCGGCGGTAGAGGCGAAAAAAACGGCCCACCAAATGGCACGGTTCTTCTTAGATGCTTCCATTACGATAAATTTTGTACAAAAATAGCGACCGTTCGGCAAATGCCGAAACCTTTCACCTTAAATAGTTTAGGGGATGCCGCTTGCCCTGATGGATTTTTGTTTTTTTGAGGTGCGGGGCTATCCTGAAAAAAGATTTTACCTATTTTCGTATAATGTGTTTAACAGACACATTAACCGCTTACAACCCCAACGATTGTGCCACTGCTTCAGTTCAATATTAGGTATAGTACCCGCCCGGGGCAATCCCTTTGGTTGTTGGGAAATATACCCGAATTGGGTAAAAACAGGCCCGAGGCAGCCCTTTGCCTCACGTATGTAGACCAAGAGTTCTGGCAGCTTACCGTACCCGTTACCTTTTCGGCTAAAAAAAATAAGATCCAGTATCAATACTATTTAAAGGGAGAAGACGGGCAGTTAGTGGCCGAATGGGGAAATGACCGAGTTATTTCAGTAGAGCATGGCCAAGAGTTGGTGTTCGTTGATACGTGGAACTTTGCTGGCGAATATGAAAATGCCTTTTATACGGCACCTTTCAGTGAAGTGCTCTTTAACCGAAAAAAAGGAAGGCTGACCAAACCCGCACCAAGTGTAAAACCCACGCACCAGTTTAGGGCAAAAGCTCCGCTACTAGAGGCGGGTCAGACCCTATGCATACTGGGTAATACGGCAGCTTTAGGGGCTTGGGATACCGCATGTGCCCTTCCTATGCTTAGCGAAAATGGCTGGTATACAATATCGCTTCGCATCGATGCCGACCCTCAAATCGTAGCGTATAAATATGGCGTATGGGATCTTTTGACAAATACGTTCGTTCGCTACGAAGATGGAAGCAATAGGGTAGTGCCCACGCACATCCGTACAGCCGATTTGATCGTTTTTCAAGACGGGTTTGCCCGTCTTCCTAATAGCAAGTGGAAGGGTGCCGGTGTGGCGATACCGGTGTTTAGCTTAAGAAGTCAAAACAGTTTCGGAGTAGGCGAGTTTGCCGATATCAAATTGCTGGCCGATTGGGCAGCAAGAACGGGCATTCGCATGATACAGCTGCTTCCCATCAATGATACGATCGCTACCCAAACGTGGATCGACTCGTACCCCTATGCCGCTATTTCGGCCTTTGCACTGCATCCTATGTATATTAACCTGGCCGATGTAGCGGGTACAGGCCAAGCTAAACAACTACGCACCCTTCGAAAGCTACAAGAACAACTGAATTCGCTTACGGTGATCGATTACGAAACGGTTATCAATGTTAAGCTTAATACCCTTCGGGAGCTTTATGCAGTAATGGGTATGGATTGTTTTTCATCTGCGGAATACCAAGATTTTTTTGATCAAAACAAACATTGGCTCAAGCCTTATGCCGTCTTTTGTACGTCAAGAGATCTCTACGGCACTTGCGAATACGATAAATGGCCTCGCTACAGTATTTACAACGAAGAGGATATCGATGATCTGTTCAGGTCGCGTAAAACAAATGGTCCCTTGGGATTCTATTGCTTTGTTCAGTTCTATCTACACAAGCAACTAAAGGCGGCCGTTTCGTATGCTCATCAAAAAGGGGTAGTGCTAAAGGGCGATATTCCCATTGGCATCTACCGCTATTCTGTGGATGCTTGGGTAGCCCCTGATCTGTACAACATGAATTGGCAGGCCGGTGCGCCGCCCGATGACTTTACCGCCATAGGCCAGAACTGGGGTTTTCCAACCTATAACTGGGCTCGAATGCAGCAAGATGATTTTAGGTGGTGGCGACTTCGCTTCGAACAAATGAGCAACTATTTTGACGCTTTTCGCATAGACCATATTCTGGGGTTCTTTCGAATTTGGAGCATTCCCACCCATGCCGTGCAAGGGCTACTGGGGCGCTTCGTACCCTGCTTACCGATATCGGTAGAAGAATTCCGTCAGCGAGGGATCGCCTTCGATTTCCATCGCTTTTGCCAGCCATTTATCAACGATGAGATCTTGCTCGATCTTTTCGGCGAAGATCAGCACTGGGTTCGGGAGCAATTTTTGATCCATGATAAAAAATACGGATGGGGGCTTTCCTCTCTTTTTGATACGCAAGAAAAAGTAGTGCGTTTCTTCGATGCACGCCCAGCCGATCCCATGCATGAGAAAGTAAAGAACGGATTGCTCTCGCTGGTGGCTAACGTGCTACTGTTCGAAGAACCGGGGTCTTCGCAATCGCAATTTCATTTTAGGATCTCGATGGAGAAGACCTCCTCTTTTCAATATCTCGACAGTAGGACCAAAGAGGCACTGGTCCCGTTATATCACGATTATTTCTATCATCGACAAGATGACTGTTGGTATCGGGAGGCCATGCAAAAGTTGCCGAAGCTCAAGGCGGCTACCAATATGCTGGTCTGTGGAGAAGACCTGGGAATGGTGCCGCATTGTGTTCCTGACGTCATGAATCAAAATGGCATTCTCAGTCTCGAGATCCAGCGGATGCCCAAAGATCCAACCAAATCCTTTTTTAATCCGGCCGAGGCACCTTATCTATCGGTGGTTACGCCGTCTACCCACGACATGAGTACGATCAGAGGATGGTGGGAAGAGAATCGCCAACGAACCCAATCTTTCTATAATCAAGAGATGAAGCAGTGGGGAGAGGCTCCCTATTTCTGCGAGGCCTGGATCAACCGTGCCATCGTTCAGCAACATTTGCAGTCGCCCGCCATGTGGAGCATCTTTCAATGGCAAGATCTGTTGGGTATCAGCGATACGCTGCGAAGACAAGATCCTCGAGAAGAGCGAATCAATGATCCCGCCAATCCCAGGCATTACTGGCAGTACCGAATGCACGTACGTCTCGAAGACTTACTTGCGCAGACCGTTTTCAATGATACATTGCGTGAGATGATCGTAGCGGCAGGCAGGGCCTGATAGCGCGCGTACTATATCTTTGCACAAACTTATTCATGCAGCTTCGCTATTGGTCTCATCGGCTCAAGTTTCATTACCCCTTTACCATTTCGAAAGGAACCAAGACGCACCAGCCCGTTTTACTGGTTTCGCTCACGCTAGGTAAGTGGACAGGTTTCGGAGAGGCCCCTGCCATCACGTACTATAACATTTCGGTGGAGCAAATGATCGCCGATCTGGAGCAAAAGAAATCACTTGTAGAGAAATTCGCTTTTACCGATCCTGAGCGATACTGGCATTACCTGCATCATTTGTTTCCTACGAATCCCTTTTTAGTATGCGCACTCGATATGGCTGGTTGGGATCTGTATGGAAAAATGAAAAATGCGTCGTTACGAAGTTTATTCAAAGCGCCGGATACGGAAGGACCTCTTACCGACTATACGATCGGTATCGATACGCAAGAGCGTATGCTCGAAAAGGTAATAAACAAGCCCTGGCCCCTGTACAAGATCAAAGTGGGTACCCCGGACGATCTCGAAAAACTAAGCGCCATACGTGCGCACACCGGCGCTAAACTCCGTGTCGATGCAAATGCTGGGTGGTCTCTCGAGACGGCTCTTCAGTTCTTGCCGGTGCTACGACAACTGGACGTAGAATTGGTAGAGCAACCACTGGCCAAGGACGATTGGGAGGGAATGAATGTATTGTACAAGCATTCGCCCTTGCCACTTTTTGCCGACGAGAGCTGCGTATTGGAGCATGATGTAGAAAAATGTGCCTCATTTTTTCATGGGATCAATATCAAATTGACCAAATGTAGCGGTCTGACACCCGCCCGCCGAATGATCGCCCATGCCCGAAAGCTAAATTTACAGGTTATGCTGGGCTCCATGAATGAGTCGTCGGTAGGAACCGCCGCACTGGCGCATTTGTTACCTTTTGCCGATATGGCC
>JBJTFT010000147.1:0-15587 GCA_046093525.1 Sphingomonadales bacterium
AACAGATTGATGCGGTTATTCATACAAGTAGTTACCAGTTCGAAAATAGTTTATTGAAGATATCATCGGTAAGTGTACGGGTCATCTCATCGCCCAAACTGGCCTCTGCGGCTTGAAAAGAGAGAGTACCCTTAAATTCAAAACTTCGACTAACGTCAAATCGCCGTGTTTCGTCTGACGTACGATCATAAAGAACGATTTGTACGCCAACGGTGAGCCGGTTGTTCGAGGCTTGTTGCCCAGCGATGGCAGACGTGCTAAAAAGGTATTGGGTGATGGTGGCGGTGATCTCCCAATCGGCATTGTCGCGATTGGTTTGCGTAAGCCGGGTTTGGGCAATGATCTTCTGACGCAGTTTATCGGTTAGGCGAGGGCTAAGTTGTGGGTTTACATACGAGGCCTTGTTTTCTATGAAATTTACTTTGATGGTCTTGATGCTGTCAGGTACCGAAGCATCGGTAAAACGATAGAGGCCACATCCTGTCAGGGGAGCGGCCAGTAGCCCACCTAGAACGAAGGGCAGTAGTGCTATAACGAGTTTCAGTTTCATTCTTCGATATCGTATTCTTTCAGCTTTCTATACAGCGTTCTTTCAGAAATGCCCAGGTCGAGGGCGGCATCTTTTCGCTTGCTCTTATGTTTTTTAAGGGCCTTGATGATAAGTTCTTTCTCTTTATCAATGATGTTTAGGCTTTCCTCTATTTCTTCATGCTCCTGAATGGTAGTGCCGGTACGGGCGTAACCGGTATGTAAGACCGGAACGGAAGGCACTGCCGTAGCCACTGTGGCAGCCGAAGGCGCGTTAGTGGCGGGCAATAATTCCGAGGTATTCGGTCCTCTCCATTCTTGTAATTGGTGCACGAATTGTGGATGCGTGGCCGCCAGCTCGGGGTTTTGGAGCAACTCAACGAACATGCGCTTTAATTCCGTTACGTCTTTTTTCATATCGAAAAAAAGCTTGTACAGGATCTCTCGTTCGTTGGCAAACTCAGGTCCTGCAGCGCCGGTACCGGATTGCAAGACGGGTAAGCGGTTTTTGGGGTAGGGTTGGAGAAATTTTCCCAGGGCGTCGGCGCCGATAATTTTTTCGGTAGACAGCACCGATATCTGCTCGGCGATATTTTTTAATTCGCGTACGTTGCCCGGCCATGGATAACCAACCAGTAGCTGGATGGCCTCGTCGTTCAATTGCACGGAGGCCACCTTGTACTTATTGGCAAAGTCGGCGGCAAATTTTCTGAACAGCAAGTGAATGTCTTCGGGTCTGTCGTGGAGCGAGGGAACCCGAATAGGAACGGTACTGAGACGGTAATAAAGGTCTTCGCGAAATTTTCCGCTTTGTACCTGTTGTAAGAGATCGCGATTGGTGGCAGCTACGACGCGCACATCGGTCTTTTGTACTTTGGATGATCCGACTCGAATATATTCGCCAGTCTCCAATACCCGCAGCAGGCGGGCTTGCGTACCCAGCGGAAGCTCTCCGATCTCATCTAAAAAGATAGTCCCTCCGTTGACAGTCTCGAAGTAGCCCTTGCGCGCATCAACTGCACCTGTAAAAGATCCTTTCTCGTGCCCAAAAAGTTCCGAGTCGATGGTACCCTCGGGAATGGCTCCGCAGTTAACGGCGATAAAGGGGTTGTGTTTGCGGGCAGACAAGGTGTGAATGATCTGCGAGAAAACCTCTTTACCCACACCGCTCTCTCCATGGATGAGCACGGTGAGGTCGGTGGCCGCTACCTGTGTTGCCACCTGCAACGCATAGTTAAGGGCAGGGGAGTTGCCTATGATATTGAAACGGTTTTTGATGTTTTGAATTTCCATAGTATATCTTATGAGACCCACTCGCCCCGAAGGGTAGCTTGGGTACATTCAGTGACCCTCACTTGCGCGTAAGCGCCCTTAGTGAGCGAGGTATCGGATGATTTTGGAAATACGATAACTTTGTTCTGGCTGTTTCTTCCTTTCCACTCGCGGTCGTCTTTTTTGCTATCTCCCTCTATTAAAACCGTAAAGACCTTTCCCAGATCTCGTTGGTTACTTTGCAAAGAGAGTTGATTCTGTTTTTCGACGATCTCTTGCAATCTTCTTTTTTTGATGGCTTCAGGAACATCGTCTTGATAGCGACGGGCGGCCAGGGTGCCGGGTCTTTCGCTGTAAAAGAACATATAGCTAAAGTCGAATGCTGCGTAGTCCATCACCGCTAGGGTACCTAGATGATCTTCTTCTTGCTCAGTACAAAATCCGGCAATGATATCGGCACTGATGCCGCAATCGGGTAAGATCGATCTGATGCGGTCTACCTTAGCCTTGTACCATTCTTGGGTGTAGGTGCGGTTCATGAGCTGCAGTACACGGGTAGAACCACTCTGCAGTGGAAGGTGAATATACTTGCAGATGTTATCATGCCGTTGCATGGCGTACAACACTTCGTCGGTGATATCTTTTGGATGAGAAGTTGAGAAACGTACGCGCAGCAATGGCGAGATCTGTGCCACTTTTTCAAGCAGCAGGGCAAAGGTTACAGGCGCTGCGGTAGCCTCGTCAGAAATGTAATAGTACGAATCTACATTTTGTCCTAATAAAGTTACTTCGCGATAGCCCTGCTCAAACAATTCTCTGCACTCGTTCAATATACTTTGGTCGTCTCGGCTTCGTTCTCTTCCGCGTGTAAAGGGCACCACACAAAAGGAACACATGTTGTTACAGCCTCGCATAATGCTGACAAAAGCACTAACGCCATTGCCGTCTAATCGAACCGGAGCGATATCCGCATAGGTCTCCTCGCGACTCAATAGCACGTTGACAGCCTTTTGTCCGCTGGCCGCTTCGCTGACCAGCAAGGGCAGGGAGCGATATGCATCGGGCCCTACTACCAGGTCTACCAATCGCTCCTCTTCTAAAAATTTTGCCTTGAGCCGCTCGGCCATACAGCCCAATACCCCAATCAGTAATTCTTTATTTTGCTTTTTTAAGCGTTTGAATTCCGTCAATCGTTTACGAACCGTCTGCTCCGCTTTTTCTCTGATGGAGCACGTGTTTACAAAGATCAGGTCGGCCTCTTCGAGATGGCGGGTCGCGCCAAATCCCTCTTTATTTAAGATCGAAGCCACTACTTCGCTGTCCGCAAAATTCATCTGGCAGCCGTAGCTTTCTATATAGAATCGTTTGGAATAGATCGACGGGTCGGCAGTGGCCGGCGACAGGGCTTCTCCTTGCCGTGATTCATCATGTGTTTTATCGATGAGTAATGTCTCCATGTGCCCGTACAAATTTGGGAGGACAAATATACCACTATCCGCTCGATTCTGACAGGATGTCACACTGCTTTAACAGTATGGTCAAAGCAAACCGTATATTTGATAAAATTTAGGGGATTGCGTAGCGCCATTTTATTTTTCTTGTTCCTTTTAGTCTTGTCTTTCAACGCACTAGCTCAAAATCAGCCTCCGGCTGGAACTATCTCCGGTCAAGTACTGAACTCGCAAGGAAAGCCGGTGGAGGCGGCCTCGGTGAGCCTTTTCTTATTGACAGACAGCAGCATTTCTTTTGCTTCGATCACCGACCGTCAGGGTGATTTTCTGCTAAAAGCCATCCCCTTGGGATACTACCGCCTCTGTGTGAGCTATGTCGGATTTCGCCAATATTGTCTGGATAGTTTATGGTTTCGAGTTGAGAAATTAGATTTCAATATCGACAGTATCATATTGAAATCCAACAATTCAAGTCAATTGAAAGAGGTGGTTGTCTACGCCGAAAAGCCATTGTTTGAATCTAAGGATGGGGCCGTTATCTATAATGTTTCCGAGTCTGCAGCAGCTGCAGGAGCTTCTGCGGCTGAGCTGCTCACGCAGGTGCCACTAGTTACCCGCGATCCGGATGGTAAGATCGCTGTTCGCGGAAAGGAGCCTCGCATCTTGATAGACGATAAGCCGGTTGAGCTCAACTTGCAGCAATTACAAGATCTGCTAGAGTCGATGCCCGGCAGTTCGATCGAAAAGATAGAGGTAATGACACAGCCTCCCCCGCAATTTGCCAACGAACAGGGTGGGGTTATCAACATTGTTACCAAAAAAGGAAGGGTCGGAAAAAGCGGTCGTCTTTCGCTGGCAGCAGGCACTCGCGGAGAGGCGAATATGAATGCCAATTTTATGTACCGAAAAAGCGGACTATCCGTAACGCTTACAGCGGGTTTTTCAGCTAATCAATTTACAGGCGAGAACTCTTCGCTACGAAAAAATATATATGCCGATAGTAGCAATTACCTATCTATCGGAAACCAAAACCAAAACCGTACCCGGCGACCCATGGCTCGTTTGACACTCGATTACGAGCCAAATAAGCGATCGCTCCTTGCATTCTCCATGCAGCATAATGGTCAACAGGCACACAGCGGTTCCGAAACTCGGTTTACCAATTTCAATCGGTTCAATGTCGTTAGCAGGGCTAGCGACCGAACGATATCGGGCGCCCTCACTTCGGTAAACCCTGCTCTCTCGCTTAGCTATCAATACAAACCCAAGGCAGGAGAGACCTTTAAGGTGGTGGCCAATTACAATTATTCGCACACCGATAACGACCGCGAATTTTATCAACGTTATTATACGACCGCATTGCAATTTACCGGGGTCGACTCGTTACAGCGCCAGCTAATCGACCAAGCTGTAAGTACCTATACCATTCGGATCTTTTACGATAAGATGCTGGCCAATAAAAAAACATTCTTGTCGTGGGGAAGCTATTACCAACATGGGTCTCACCATGTGGTCAATGAGGCCAGTTATAAAAAAAGACCTGAACAGATCATGCTACCCTTGCCGGGACTAAGTAATGACCTTTGGTTCTATCAGGGGGTGGGCAACTGGAGGATGTCGGTTCGCCAGCTGCTGGGAAAACAGTTCAGTATTACAACGGGAGCGGCCTTGGAGCAGACAACCATCTTCTTCGATCTGCTGAGTGAGAACAAAAAGGTCAAAAACAGCTATCTGTCGTGGCTGCCATTTGCCAATGTCAACAAGAATTGGAAAGATAAACTATCATTGACGCTGTCGTATCGTCGCACGATCAATCGGCCCGGTCTGGGACAGCTGAACCCTACGGTCGATTTCTCCGATCCCTATAATGTTCGGTTCGGAAATCCGTTCTTAGAGGCATCGAGTGCCCATAATTTCGATCTGATCCTTAGCCGTACGCGACCTCGCTATTTTTTGAATGTTGGATGGGGGTATAACCAGATCGAAGATATCTTTAGTCCGGTGCGAACCTTGCTTGATGGGGGTAAGACACAGGTCACCTGGGAAAATATCAGTGGAAGAAAAGAGGTGGAGTTCAGCAGCTGGAATGGCGTCAACCTCTCCACTCGCTTTAAGCTCAATTTAAATGCAAGCGTGACCCTGCAGCGCTACAGTGCATACGACATTGCAGTGCGTAAATTCAGAAATGGGGCTTCGTTCTCCTCTTCGGTGGGGTATGCCTGGGTAGCCAGCGACGTATGGAATTCCAACGGCACTATCAACATCAATCGATTTGCCAACCCGCAGGGATTTGCCAACTGGACAGCGGCCATTCAACTGGCGGTGCAGCGAAAACTACTAAAGAAAAAATTACTTATTACTGCCACCCTGATCGATCCTCTCATTAACCAACAACGCAAAAGCTTTACCTATGGGCCCAATTTTTCGTTGGA
Source organism: Sphingomonadales bacterium (assembly GCA_046093525.1). Taxonomy (GTDB): domain Bacteria; phylum Bacteroidota; class Bacteroidia; order Chitinophagales; family Chitinophagaceae; genus JJ008. The sequence continues at coordinate 5,684 of JBJTFT010000147.1, forward strand.
GGGATTTACACTAACACGGACACAGAATTATCGATTGACCGTGGCGTATTTGCTCAGCCCCAGAAAGGCTAGGTTACCTCGCTAATTTTTTTGCCAGCCAACTTTGAGAGACCGGTACGATCCAACTCGTTTCCAGTTCGGCTTTAGTGGCAACGGTATTGTTGAAGTAGAGGGTGTCTCCGGTTATGAACCCTTTTTCGATCGCATAATCGATTTGTGCCAGGGGTAATCGTTCGATCTTGTCATTTACGACAAAGGCCAGCTGCGTTCTGTCGAGTAGCGGGGTAGAAAATTCCTGCTCTACTTTTTTTATCAGGGCCACTGAGCTATCGGTGCTGCAGCCACTGACCAATGTCTTCGATTCATCGGCCAGCAGTACGATGAACTGGCCAAAGAATAAAAATCCTTTTCCTTGTACCGGTTGTCCGTGCGATTGCCACTGCGCGGTAAAATTGTCGATGCGTTCTTCGATGGCAAAGGCCTCTGCCAGCGAGAACAAGCGCGTAGCTTGATAGATCCAGACCCGTGCGTTGGCAGAAAAATGGGCCGGCAGTAAATGTGTATAGGCTAGGTTCATTAGCTTACAATAGAGGAAGGGTAAACATTACTTGTTCAGTCGCTCGGCAATGAGTTCCGCTACATCGAGCACTGTTACCTGCTCTTCTTTTTCGGCCAGTTTTACACCGTCGCTGAGCATGGTATTACAAAAGGGACAAGCCGCAGCGATGATACCGGCGCCGGTGGCAAGTGCCTCTTGGCTTCTTTCGGTATTGATACGAACGTCTCCTTTTTCTTCTTCCTTGAACATTTGGGCTCCACCCGCTCCGCAACAAAGTCCCTTGGAGCGACAACGTTTCATCTCGACCAGGTCTGCATCGAGCCACTCCAAGATCTCGCGAGGCGCTTCATAGATGCCATTGGCTCTTCCGAGGTAACAACTATCGTGGTAAACGATCTTTTTACCTGCAAAGGAGCCTCCTTCTTTCAATTTGATCCGGCCTTCGTTGATGAGCTGCTGCAGCAGGGTGGTATGATGTATGACCTCGTAATCGCCCCCTAGCTCAGGATACTCGTTCTTAAGGGTATTAAAACAATGTGGACAGGTTGTAACGATCTTTTTGATCCCGTATCCATTGAGCACTTGTATGTTCTGGTAGGCCATCATCTGAAACAAGAACTCGTTGCCGGCGCGTCGGGCCGGGTCGCCGGTGCAGCACTCCTCTTTTCCCAAGATGGCATAGTCGATCTGTACCTGATCTAGGATCTCCGCAAAGGCCTTGGTAACACGCTGGGCTCGTTGATCGAAACTGCCGGCACAACCAACCCAAAACAAGATCTCTGGCGTTTTTCCCTGGGTAGCTAGTTCGGCAACGGTAGGTACATGCATGAACCTGAAGTTTAGGCCATAAAATTACAGCTTTCAAAGGCATCCCTCAAATTGGGCTAGGTCTTTTGCACTTACTTTTGCTGCAGCCTACATGAGAAAACTATACCGCTTGTTGACCCACTGGGAGCAATGGAATTTCTTTGTGCTCTATCTGCCCCTCTTGCCGGTATGGGGCTGGTATTGTATCAGAAGTCGCTCGCTTTGGTTCTTTTCGGCCTCTAATCCCACTATTACGTTCGGAGGGCTAGAGGGAGAGGGAAAAAAAGAAATGTACGACCAATTGCCCGGCAGCAGTTATCCTAAAACACGATACGTGGAGCCCGGCACCGATCCGGCTGATGCGTTAGCTGCCATTCGTGCGGCAGGGTTTGAGCTCCCCTTTGTAGTCAAGCCCGATATTGGCATGAAGGGGATCTTGTTTCGAAAGATCGATGAGTGGCATCAATGGGAACATTACCATCGTCAACTGCCTGTTACTTAGCTGGTGCAAGAACTGGTAGATCACCCTTTGGAGATCAGTGTTTTTTATTACCGCTTTCCGGACGCCGAAAAAGGGGTCATCTCCGGTTGTATTCAAAAGGAATTATTGCAAGTGATTGGCAATGGCCATTCATCGTTGCAAGAACTGATCACGCAACACCCCAGGGCCTCTTTGCGCTGGCAAGAAATGAAGCATCGTCATGGTAACCGCTTTGATTGGATCGTACCCGATGGCGAAATCTATTTTCTTTCGTATGCAGGTAATCATAACCGGGGTGCCCGTTTTATCGATCTGATGCACGAGGTAGATGAAAGATTGCTCTCTTTTTTTGACAACCTAAGCCATCACACTTCTTTTTATTACGGGCGATACGATATAAAATGTGTTTCTCTGCAAGCCTTAAAAGAAGGTCATTCTTTCTCTATCTTGGAGTTCAATGGCTGCGGAGCCGAGCCCAATCATATTTATGATGCGGGTCTCACCTGTTGGCAAGCCTATCGAATACTTCTTCATCATTGGAGGGTTCTCTACCGGATCAGTGCTCATAACCATCGAAACGGACATCATTATTGGTCTTTTATGCGCGGCTGGCGTTTTCTTCGACAGGCCCGCCGGCATTTTGCCTTACTAGAGACCATCGACTGATCGGCTGGCTTATATTTACAACATGAATTTCGTACGGGTTTTTTTTGTGGGCTTGCTGGTCAGCTTTCTAGGATCGCTTCCGTTGGGTACACTGAATATTGCTGCCATGCAGATCGCTATTGGTCAGGGTATACAGGCGGCCATGTTATTTTCGTTGGGTTCGCTGTTGGCAGAGATGATCTATGTTCGCCTCTCGCTGGTTGCCATGGACTGGGTGCTCAAGCAAAAATTACTACTGCGCCTTTTGGATTGGTTAACGGTGCTTATTGTAACGGCACTCGCACTTTCTAGTTTCTACACCGCCTCGCAAGCCGATCCGGCACCCAACCCGGTATTGGGAGTCTCGCTACCTAAAGTAATGCTGGGGTTCCTGATGAGCGCGCTTAATCCGGTGCAGATCCCATTTTGGTTTGGCTGGAGTGCGGTGCTGTTCTCGCGCAGGGTGCTCGTGCCCGACCGTACGCAATATTATTTTTACATTCTGGGAATTGGGTGTGGCACCTTTTTGGGGAATTGTGTTTTTATTTTTGGCGGTCAATATGTAGCCTATCGTATCGAGAATAATCAACAGATGTTGAACTGGATCATTGGCGGGGTCTTTGCTTTTACCGCTGTACTACAGCTCTACCGGATCTTACGTAAAAAGGATACGTTGCAGCAGATACAAGAAAAAGCAAGTCGTAAATAGAACGGGTACTCAAACCGAGCGAGTCCACTGATCTCGATCGTCGGGGCTGAACTTCCAGGGAGCAAAATTATTTTCGACATTGCTAAAAAGGGCGGCCCATTCGGCGGGCGTACGGCTCTCTTCCATCACCAGGTTGCGGCGTAATTGTAAAATAACATCCAAAGGGTTGATGCTGACCGGACATGCCTCTACACAGGCATTGCAAGTGGTACAAGCCATCAGTTCCTCGGTACTGATATAGGTGTGGAGCAGCGATCTTTCGTCTTCTTGAATAGCGCCCTTTTGATCTAGCTGTTGACCGACCTCTTCGAGTCGATCGCGGGTATCCATCATGATCTTGCGTGGCGAGAGTCGCTTTCCTGTTTGCTGGGCCGGGCAAGCGGCCGAACATCGTCCGCATTCGGTGCAGCTATAGGCATCCATTAGATTTTTCCAGCTTAGGTCGGTTACATCGCGGGCTCCAAAACGTTGAGGTGGGGCTGCGGCCTCGGTGGGCGCCAGCTCGGGTTGCATGGCGTAGAGGACCTCTTGCTGTATGGAGGGCATGTTCTCCATTTTTCCGGAGGGCTGCAGGCGCGCATAGTACGAGTTGGGAAAGGCCAGCACAATATGCAGATGCTTAGAGTAGGGCAGGTAATTTAAAAAAGCAAAGATCCCTACGATGTGCAGCCACCAGCTGGCTCTCTCGATAAAGACCAGTGTTTGATCGGAGAGTGATCCCAGACTGTCATGGAGTAGGGATGAGACCATGAAATTTCCCGTCAAGTGATCGGCATAGTGACCGACACTTCGCTGTTGCAATAGGGTATCGCTGGCATTCATCAACAGAAAAAGGCTCATGAGTACGATCTCTGTGATCAGGATCAGATTAGCGTCCGTTCGTGGCCATCCCGTAAGATCGCCGCTGGCAAACCGTTTGATGGGCAGCCAGTTTCTTCTGATCAAAAAAACGATACAGGCAATCACCACCAATAGTGCCAACAGCTCGAAACTATTGATAAGGTAAGCATATAGCGAGGGAATCAACGGAAATAAAATGCGGTGAGAGCCGGTCAGGCCATCGATGGTGATCTCGATGATCTCTCTGTTGATGATGATAAAGCCGGCATATACCCACAAGTGCAAGATGGCCACCAGCGGATTATGAAACATCTTTTGTTGCCCCAATGCCAATAATAGCATGTTCTTAAATCGCTTGGCCGGCTGATCGTTGATCGTTTCTTTTCGACCCAGCAGAATGTTGCGCCGAATGGCGGACGCCTTTTTACTGAAGAGACCTACCGCTACGGCTGTGACCACAAAAAAGACAAGGGGTTCGATAAAGGACATCTGGAGGCAATTAAAACGCTAAATTATGATAAATACGCTCAGAAATAGAACGGATGCACCTTCCATTTGCCCCTCGTGTATGATAAGGCCGGTGCTGGAAATTTAAATGCGTTTAAAAAGGTAAACAGTACCCGAACGGCTTTTTTGTTTGTTTTGATCTGCGTCCAGTCTATATCGGGAGACAGATACCATTGACGCGTTCTGGCGATATCTCTTCTGTCGAACGTAACAACGCCGTTGGCATCAGTGGCCCTGTTTTCGCGGCCGCCAAAAAGACCCTCTGCCCCATGTCCTATGGCTAACGATAACCACGGCGGTAGTCGATGACCTTTAAAGAAAGGGGCTAACCGGATACTGGCCCAGTAGGTCTGTCCGTTGTAATCTTTTAGCATACGCTCGCTCCAGCCGTTGCCAAAGAGTCGATCGGTTCTGTTGTTGAGGAGCGGGTCGGCGTAAGTTTTTCGATGAAAAGAAAATTTTAGGTGAATGCGTTGTTCATCCCAAGCCAACGCCTGAGCGATATAGGTGCCACTGCCCAATAAATTAGTGCCAAAGTCGCCCCAACTCCACCCCCAATCAGCACTGTATCCATCGAGGATCTCGATGGCCGTTTGATAAACGGCTCCACTGAGACCGCCGATCCAGATGCTGGATTTTTTATTGAGTCCGGCCCATTTCCAGAGATCCGTGCTGGCACTGCTTTGAATGTAGGCACTGTACAGGTGTCCTGCCTTGTCCATTTGTTTCCATTCCTTAAGATCGTTGAAGGTATGAAAGGCAGAACGGGGGTAATTGAGATACCAAGAACGATACAGCGCAATCATGGTGCCCCCGTATCCTCCAATATTGGCCGCAGCTACCCATGTCTTTCGCGCTTGATAATTTTTTTCCAATGAAAGGCTGTCTTGGCCCCGGAGCGGGATTTCCAATAACAGCAATAACAATACTAGGATCGATGATCGGCACATCTTGTACAAAGCTACAGGTAAGCCATCATCCAAAGAGCGTATAAAATCGGTAACTTTCCGGCTTCAAAATCATGCCCAGATGAACGAAGCCATTACCAAACGGGTCAATTCCTGGTTACAAGGTTCTTTCGATAGTGCGACTAAAGACGAGATCGCTCGTATGCAGCAACAAGATCCGCAGGAACTCGCTGATTCTTTTTATCGTGATCTTGAGTTCGGCACCGGGGGACTACGGGGGCTGATGGGGGTTGGCACCAACCGAATGAACAAGTACACCGTGGGGATGGCTACCCAGGGTTTTTTGAATTACCTCAATGCCTGTTTCCCCGCCGGCGTTTCCGTAGCCATTGCACACGACAGTCGCAATAACAGTCGTTTTTTTGCAGAGACTACGGCCCATGTTTTTGCGGCCAATGGCATTCGGGTTTATTTGTTCGAGTCGCTTCGCCCTACGCCGGAGCTTTCTTTTGCGATTCGTTCGCTGGGCTGTCAGGGCGGTGTGGTTTGCACGGCCTCTCATAATCCAAAGGAGTATAACGGATACAAAGCTTATTGGAACGATGGGTCTCAGCTGGTGTCGCCGCACGATAAAAATGTAATCGCAGAGGTAGAAAAGATCCAGTCGGTAGAAGAGGTTCGCTGGTCAGGGGCCGAAGAACTCATTATCCCGCTCGGAAAGGAGATGGATGATCGCTACATAGAGATGGTGGCCGGACTGAGCATTTATCCCGAGGTCATACGCGCTCAAAAAGACATGACCATTGTATATACGCCCATTCATGGTACGGGTATTACGCTGGTGCCCGATGTGCTGCGTCGCTTTGGTTTCGAAAATATACATGTAGTGGCCGAACAAGCAACACCCGACGGAAATTTTCCGACCGTCTCGTATCCCAATCCCGAAGAGAGCGAGGCCATGAACTACGGACTTCGGTTGGCCGAAAAGCTCGATGCGGATATTTTATGTGGTACCGATCCCGATGCTGACCGACTGGCCATTGGCGTTAAGAACGATAAAGGGGATTGGGTATTGATGAACGGCAACCAAACGGCTGTGTTAGCGTTCAATTATTTGCTCGAAGCCCGGCAGTCCAAGGCAATGGCCACGTCGAATGATATGGTGGTGACCACCATCGTTACCACACCCATGATAGACACCATTGCCGCTCACTATGGGGTTAATTGTTATCGGGTGCTTACCGGCTTTAAGTGGATCGCCGACCTGATCCGTCAAAAAGAGAACTCCGAAAATTATATTATTGGCGGCGAAGAAAGTTTCGGTCTCATGATCGGAGACCAGGTACGTGATAAGGATGGGGTGAGCGCGGTGGCATTACTGTGCGAAATGGCTGCCTACGAAAAGCAAAAGGGTCGCTCTCTTTATCAAAAAATGATCGACCTGTATGTACAGTTCGGCTGCTATCAAGAACACCTGCTCTCCATTACAAAAAAAGGCATGGACGGCCAGCAGCAGATCGCTGCCATGATGGATCGATTCAGAAAACAGCCGCCTCTTTCTATTAATGGCTCTTTGGTTATCTCACTTCTCGATTTTGAGGCGGGCGTACAAAAGGACCTCAAGACCGGGACCGAAACGAGCATTTTACTTCCGCGTTCCAATGTGCTTCAATTCATACTCGAAGATGGTAGCTTGATCTCGGCTCGCCCCAGTGGAACAGAACCTAAGATCAAGTTTTATTTTAGTGTACACGCCCCTTTGCATAACGCTGCGCAGTACCATGCGGTGTCTGCGCAACTAACGGCCCGTATCAATGGAATTTTAGCCGATCTTTCGTTATGAGACCCACCACCGATACGTACCGCCACCAAGGTCTTCGAAAAAAGTTGGTCGATCATCTTCGAACAAAAGGTATATCCGATGAAGCGGTCTTACAAGCCATCGCCGAAGTGCCCCGTCATTTTTTTTTGGATTCTGCCTTCGATGAGATCGCCTACGAAGACAGGGCTTTCCCCATCGGTCAGGGGCAAACCATCTCACATCCGTATACGGTCGCGTATCAATCTCAACTTTTAGGCGCCAGTCGCTTCGATAAAGTACTTGAGGTAGGAACGGGCAGTGCCTATCAGGCCATGGTGTTAGCAAAGATGGGTGCCTTGGTCTATACGATAGAGAGACAAAAGGCGCTCTTTGACAGTAACCGTGGTTTTTTGTGGCTACAAGAGCAACCGGGCATAAAGTACTTTTACGGCGATGGCTTTGCCGGCCTTCCCACCTATGCACCTTTCGACAAGATTCTTATTACGGCAGCGGCTCCGTCGGTGCCCGATCGATTGATAGAGCAACTGCGTCCCGGAGGATGGATGGTTGTTCCGGTAGGAGAGGGTGAGGTGCAGCAAATGAGAAAAGTAACCAGGTTAGAGCAGGGGGGTGTATCGGAGGAAATATTCGATAGTTTTTCGTTCGTGCCCATGCTCAGTGGCAAGAAGGCCGATTGATTATCATTCCTATCTTTGAGGTACAAATCTCTGCCATGCGTCTTGTACCATTTCTTGTCTGTGCTACACTGACCGTTGGGTTGGTGATCGCACTCGACAAACCCCTGGGAAAAGCTCCCGCTCTTGGAAAGTTCTTTAGCCCTCAAACAGGATTTTGGCAAAATGCCGAGCCGTTCGATGCGATTCCCGGCGAAGCGCTTTCTTTTTCCTCGTTAAAGGGAAACACCGAAGTTTTTTTCGATGAGCGGCTGGTGCCACACGTATTTGCCGAAAACGAGGAAGACCTCTACTTTGTTCAAGGATACTTGCATGCCCGTTATCGGCTTTTTCAGATCGACCTGCAAACGCGCGCTGCCGCCGGAAGGGCCAGTGAGCTGGCCGGAACAAAGGCCATCAATTTCGATAAGGAACAACGTAGACTCGGGATGGTGTTCGCTGCCGAAAATGCTTTACGAGAGATCGAAAAAGATCCGCTGTCTCGCTCCATCTTCGATGCCTATACGGCCGGTGTCAATGCTTATATCGATCAGCTCACCGAGGCACAGCTCCCCATAGAATATAAACTAATGCAGGCTACGCCCGAGCGTTGGAGCAACCTGCGCACTGCTTTGTTGTTAAAGATGATGGCCAAGATGCTTTCTTCCGGCACAGAGAACGATCTCTCGAATACCAATGCTAAATCGATCTTTTTACCCGATCAGTTAAAAAGGTTGTATCCACAGGTACCAGACTCGCTGTTGCCTATCGTACCCACGGGCACCTTTTTTGCTAAACCTGCCGTGGTGCCGGTGACCCCGGTATCTGCCGATTCACTTTATTTTAGTCATCGCGATACCATCGAAGCACAGGCCCATTACCAACCCGATCCCGATAATGGCAGCAATAACTGGGTGGTGGCCGGTAGCAAAACCAAGAGCGGAGCCCCCATACTGGCCAATGATCCTCATTTGGAACTTTCGCTCCCATCCATTTGGTACGAGATGCAGCTGACGACGCCAACCAGTAATGTATATGGTGTCTCACTGCCCGGTTCTCCTATGGTGATCATTGGGTTCAATGACAGTATTGCCTGGGGCGTCACCAACTCTCAACGTGATGTAAAGGATTATTATGAAATAAAGTTCAAAGACGATACCCGAAAAGAGTATTGGTACAATGGCAAATGGGAACCCACTCGTTTACGCATAGAGGAGATCAGGGTCAAAGACAGTATCACTGTGTACGACACGGTAGCCTATACCATTTTTGGTCCGGTCATGTTCGATGGGCAATTTTCGAATGGATATTCCAAGAAAATGAATCTCGCCATTCGCTGGACGGCTCATGACCCGAGTAACGAAGGAATGACCTTCTATAAATTGAACCGTGCCCGCAATTATGCCGAATACGAAGAAGCGATCCGAACATTTCAAAGTCCCGGACAAAATTTTGTATTCGCCTCTAAGTCGGGAGATATCGCTATTTGGCAGCAAGGACGTTTTCCGGCTCGTTGGCCCGGACAAGGGTTATATGTAATGCCGGGTTGGGATAGTAGTTATGCCTGGCAAGGATATATTCCGCAACTGGAGAATCCGCATAGCCTCAATCCGGAAAGGGGCTTCTTGCAAAGTGCCAATCAGCGGGCTGCCGATAGTACCTATCCTTATTTTATTCCTGGCGCGTATATTTCTGCACGAGGTATTCGTATAGACAAACAACTGGCTGCCATGAACCAGATAACGCCCGAGGATATGATGGCATTGCACCAGGATTATTTTAATACTTCTGCCGAGGACTTGCGACCTGTACTCATAAAGAACCTGAGAACTGACGGACTTACTGATGCTGAGAAAAACTATCTCGATCAATTCGTACAGTGGAATTTATTGGCCTCTCCCAGCAGTGTCGGACAAACCGTTTTTCAGTGCTTTTGGGATTCGTTGCAATCGGCTCTTTACAAAGATGAGCTT
>JBJTFT010000148.1:0-3143 GCA_046093525.1 Sphingomonadales bacterium
GTTATCAGGAAGCTTTGCGATGGCTCGCCATAATTTTCCTGCATCCTCCTTTTGCTCGAGCGCTACCCCAGGATGATGGGTATCGGGAATGTCGAGCGCCACCTCTTCCTCACCGCCCCATAACCGCTGGATGACCCCGAACCGCTTTTTGCTCTTTTTGGAACGAATCAGATCTAGTGCCCTGCTGGTTGTGATTCGGTACAGCCAGGTAGAGAGCTTGGCCTCAGCCTTAAATTGGTGAATGGAACGAAATACTTGCAAAAAAACCTCTTGGGCTACATCTTCGGCATCTTGAGGCTGTTGCAACAACCCATAGGCCGTGTTGTAGACTAGGTCTTGATAGGTAGTTACCAAGTAGTGAAAGCAAGCCTCGTCCCCTTGTTTTAATCCTGTTATGAGTTCTTGCTCTGTCAAGTACGCGCCAGTTTGAATGCCTAATTTACGAAAAACAGGGGCTTGTGTTGTTGTATATTTGCCTCCTTTACGGGCAATGCCTTTGCCCACTATGCTCTTTTTTCTTCTTGCGCGAAACAGTGTAACTGCGTTCGCCCGGTCCCGTAGTTCAATGGATAGAATAGAAGTTTCCTAAACTTTTGATCCCAGTTCGATTCTGGGCGGGACTACATCTCATATTTTGGTGATAGGATTTTTTCCCGGGCAAAATGTCTGTCGAGACTACCTTACTTTTGCGCACCAACATGAATAGGCTTTTTTTCATTTTACTTCTATGGGTGGTCACGGCCACCGCTGCAAAAGCCCAGCAGACTTCTTATAACTCGATTATAGAAAAAATAGATACAAGCTATAAGGCAAAAAAAATTGTCGACCCCATAAAAATTGATGGGATCATTGCGGAGCAAACCTGGAAAGAAGCCCAAAAGACCACCTATTTTATTCAGAATTTTCCGACCGATACCCTCACCAGTAAGGCCCTGCAAGAGGTTATGGTCGCATACGACGAAAGAGCCTTGTATATCGCTGCAAAAATTTACAAGAGTGCAAAAGACCAGTCGTTTACCACCCCTTCCTTAAAAAGAGATTTTAGAGGAGAGGCCTTCGATGCATTTGTGGTCAGCATAGATCCGTTTATGGACCGCATGAACGCCTTTTCGTTCGGCATCAACCCGTATGGCGTACAACGAGAGGGACTCGTTGTAAACGGCGGGCTGGTGGGCGAAGACCTGAGTTTATCGTGGGACAACAAATGGTACAGCGAGGCAAAGATCGAAGAGGACTTTTGGACGATCGAAATCGCCATTCCACTGAATACGATCCGCTATCGAAATGGAACCAATAACTGGCTGATCAATTTTTATAAGTTAGACAGTTATAATGCAGAACGTTCAAGCTGGTCAAGAATACCCAATCAATTCTCACCTATTTCTCTCGCGTATTCTAAGCCAATTTTTTTCGAAACACCCATTCAAAAAAAGGGATTGAACATGTCCCTTATTCCTTACGTCTCTCCCGGAACTATTAGAAAACCGCAACCGGGTACGAACACGTTCAATACTACTTCTACACTTATGGTGGGAGGCGATGCTAAGATCGGCATAGGCTCTTCGCTTAACCTCGACCTTACGATAAACCCCGACTTTTCGCAAGTAGAGGTCGATAACCAGGTTACTAATCTGGATAGATTTGAGATCTTATTTCCAGAGAAAAGACAATTCTTCTTAGAGAATGCCGATCTCTTTGCCAATTTTGGCTTAGATGGGTTGCGCCCTTTCTTCTCCAGAAGAATTGGAGTAACAAGAGATGCAAGCACCGGGCAAAATATTCAAAACAAGATCGATGCCGGTTTCAGGCTGAGTGGAAAAATAAACGATAATTTACGAATAGGCCTACTAGAGATGAAATCGGCCGCTATTTCAGAGATCAATGAACCGGCCTACAATTACTCAGTGCTCAGCCTTCAACAAAGAGTATTTGGCAGATCGAACCTTAGTTTTATCTTGACCAATAAAGACGGGATAGGCATTAAGGATTTTAACAGAGTAGCCGGGGTAGACTATAACTTGGCCTCAAAGAGCAATGTTTGGAATGGCAAGTTCTTTTTTATGAAATCGTTCGACCCTGTTAAAACCAGTGACAATGCGGCTTTTGGAACGACGCTTTTTTTTAATAAGAGTTTTTTCGATGCCAGACAGACCGCTTACTACATTGGTGATAATTTTAATCCGGAGGTCGGATTTCTAAGAAGGGCGGGTCTTTACCGATTGGCCGGACAGTTTCAGCCAAAGTTCTATCCCAAAAAAGGACGCGTAAACCGGTGGGGCCCCATGTTCGATTACGACGTAACAGTCTTTCCCACCAAGGGAGTTACCGATTATGATGTGAACATCATCTTTAATGTTCAGTATAAGAACTATGTTACACTGTTACTGCGACTCAGAAATGACTATACCAAACTTACCAGTGATTTCGACCCTACTAATTCGGGGGGAGAAAAATTAAAGAACAACACATCGTATAACTACACGTCCTTTATCTGCAACCTTATTACCGATCAACGAAAAAAGCTATCGGCCAGACTAAATTCCAGAGCAGGGCAATACTTTAATGGAACAAGAGTAAATCTCGATGCTGAGGTAAACTATCGGATTCAACCCTACGGCAGTATATCATCCGTGTTTTCGTACAACAGATTGCGGTTTCCACAACCCTATACAAGCAGGGATCTGATCTTGGTGGGGCCCAAGATCGATCTCACCTTTACCAGATCGTTGTTCTTATCTGCGCTCATTCAATACAACAACCAGATCAACAACGTCAACATGAATGTTCGCTTTCAATGGAGATTTGCCTCCGCTTCAGATCTTTTTATCGTATATACGGATAACTATTTTGCAGACCAGTTTAGATCTAAGGGAAGTGCTCTTGTCTTAAAAGCCACTTATTGGTTCAACTTGTAATTATTTAAATATGCTACCGATAGCGTAGCGGCCGAACTGCCGCCCACGAAAAAGTCGAACCAGCCGGGCTCGATCTGTAATTGACCGGCGGCATCGTAATAGCCCAACTGAGTGACCGGTAATATAAAATTGATGAGGGTGCTTGCCCCTGGTTCGAGTTGTACTTTTTTAAACCCTTTAAGCTCTCTGACCGGACGCACTATCGAAGACACACGGTCACGAATATAG
>JBJTFT010000149.1:0-5002 GCA_046093525.1 Sphingomonadales bacterium
GATGAGGCACTCACGATCATCGAAAAAAGTCTTAGCGTTTTAGAGCAATAACTACTGCTTTACGATACGCCGCTGTTTTATGGCCGCGGTACAAACAGGGGAACTATACCTGGTAAGCGATTGAATCAACCTGCCGTAGTAAAAAAATAATCAGGATGGCTTTTTAGGAAAAAGGGCCGCAACAAGCATCAGAACACTGGCCAATAAGAGCAGATACATGCCTGTTAAGCGTTGAGGACACTCGCCTCCTCTGCAAAGCGAAAGGATCAGAAAGTTACGGATGGTCCAGGCCATATTGAATGCAACCACCAACAAATTGGCGCGCTTGGCCCACACGGTGGGAACCAGCGTAAATATAAAATAGAACGTTCCGAGCAATAAATGCAGATAGCCAGGCTTTCCATAGCGGGTGCCCTCGGCTTCGATCCCTGAAATAATTAACTGCTTAGACGGGATTAAGATCCAAGGCATGGTGCAGGCTATCGCCAATAGGAGTACCGCAGCCAGGCCTAACCAAGAGATAGATCGCATAAAAGAATGATTGCGCAGGCAAGGTAATCAATTTTACCAGCGAGACTAGCGACGTCGAACGGAAAAATAATAAAGGGGGATCCCGGCCAGCGTGATCAGCAGTGCCAACCCCGAATTGATAACAGGCTGCTTGGCTTGTAAAAAAAGAGAAACATCTTTGTATACGGTAGCCACCAGATAAGAAACAGAGAAGAGAATAAAAGCAATGGTTGTGTACGGATGACCAGTCATCTTATAAGGACGGTCCCGCAAAGGCTCCTTATACCGCCAATAAAAGATACCTATGGCTCCCAAGGCATACACTAACCAGGTTATAAAGACATACATATCGGCCAGCAGATCGAAAGAACCACTCAAGAGAAGCAGTGAGGTCCAGCTGCCATGCACCAATAATGCGTTTTTAGGTGTGCCGGCCCTTGTATCGAGTTGACCGAACCATCCCGATAAGACCCTGTCCCTTCCCATCGCATAGGTAACACGGGCGGTTGCCATCACATTGGCATTGATGGCACCGATGGTACAGCAAACGATCATCGCTCCGGCCAACAAAGCAAAACCATTTCCATGGGCCAATCGCATGGCATCGGCGGCTACCAGTGCCGATTGAGCCATCTGATCGATGGGCATTACGTAGAAATAAGAGAAATTGATAAGAAGATAGATGAACATGCAAATGGCTACGCCCATCACTAAACTGCGTGGGATATTTTTTTGCGGATCCCTCATCTCTCCTGCCATCGAAACAATATTGATCCACCCATCGTAGGCAAAGAAAGCTCCGGTAAAAGCCGCTACGATACCCGATACCAGCGCTACCCTATCGGTAAACGAGTACGCGACAGAAAGATGGGTCAACGAACCGCTCTCGGCACTGAGCAATCCGATCGATAGCAAGGCAATGATCGAGAAGTTGAGGATAGCCGATACTTGCTGAAAACGTCCGCCTGCGCGCAGGCTTCTTGCATTGATGACAGTAAACCCCATCACCAGCCCGATAGCCACTGCCTTGATGCCGATGTCTTTGAACGGATATAAGGTGCCCAGTCCGGGTAATGATAACGCATAGCGAAGTATAAAGGCTTCGCTACATTGGGGGAGCGGTACGAACTGACCAACGTACGAGGCGCAGACAAAAGCAATTGCCGCCACCGACGCCGTGTTGATGATAGAGAAGGCCGACCATCCGTATAAAAATGCCATCGGAGCACCGAACAAATGATGAAAATGCACTAATAATCCGCCTGTCTTAGGCAATTGAGCACCCAATTCGGCAAAGAGAAGCGCCCCCAGTAAGCTCATCACCCCGGCCCCTACCCAAACCAGTAATAACAAACCCGGAGAGGACAGTTGTGCGGCCATCGAGGCTGGCTTGATAAAGAGGCCTGACCCTATGATGCTGCCCACCACAATGGCAACACCGGCAGAAAGAGAAAGACGCGAAGAAGAGGTAGGCATGTAAGCGCTTAGCTGAATCTAAAGATAAGCGGAACCACTACGGCCACAAAAAGTGCCCAGCCTGCATACAACGGCAAAAAAACAGCGATGGTCTTTTCGATGGCGGTGAATGAAGTCTCTTTGATTCGAAACTGTTTGGTAAGCTGAAAGGCGATCATGACCAAATGCACAAAGAACAAAAGGTTAGCACCGAGTACGGCCAGTCGGTTGGGCGTAAATCCCCAGCTGGAGATACGGTACAAGATGGCCAGCAATGCGATTCCGTTGACAACAATGGTCACTACCGATAAGAGCAGCGTGATCAACAACGCCCCCCTGCCCGAAGCAGCTCTGGGCAATTCCACCAGCGAAAAGAACACAATGGCCAGTACCCCAATAAGAAGCAGATTAAACAACAGTAAAAATTCGCGATCATTAAAAGGATCCTTGCTGGCCCAGGCCATAGCGATCAGATAGCCCACGAGCGTCACCAAGACGACCGGGCTAAAGATGCGGGCGATGATGGGAGAAACCTTACTGACCAACCGAGGGTTGCTATCGAGAATGTAGGTCGCTATCAGCGGACAAGCCGATAACTCGATCACTAGTATCCATTGAAAATAAAATTCTCCAATGTCAATGCCGATCAGACCAAACAGCCCCATGGTAATACCGCTGATCGCCATTACCGCACTGGTCATGATAGAGACCAAAATGATCATATCCCCATTATAGCGAAGAAAATCCGGTCTTTTTTCCCAGCGCATCAAAGAAGGAGCTCCAGTATGGACATATCCCAGTACTGCCCAAAAGAACAAGGGCAGATGAACACAAGACAATATGAACGTGCTACTGTCGGTAGCGGAGGGCAGCCAATTGATAAAGAAGGCTCCGGCCAATACTAGCATCGCCACGGCCCCGGCTAGCGCGGCGGGGAGTCTGTTCTTTCTGGCAAAATAGATCAGCAGCGAGGTAAACAATATAAAACTTATGTTCCGAGGATAGTACCGGTCTTCGTCAAGCCCAGCAAGTACAGGCAATTTGACCAAGAAAGCCGTTAACAGCGCTGCTGCCACTAAAAAAAGAAGATCACCCCTTTTCTGCGTAGGAGCCGGGGCCGCACGAAAGCTAAGGCGTTGGTGCCAAAAAGCTGCCTGGGGTCGATCGGCGATCTCATTGTATACTTCGTAAAAAGCAGACCGAAATGCGGGCTTGTTCGAGCGATACAAAGATTCGAGTTGTGCGGCATCATCAAGATGGGCAAGGATCTTATCTTTCATACGAAGGCTGCATTTGAGCAGGAACACTAAAATACGTGTTTACGCAAATATGCCTGAGCCGCCTATCAACTTTAACAATAAGAGGAAGCCCGAATCGCCTTTACTCGCTCATCTTCCCAATACTCGTCAAAAGTCATCAGTCGGTCTATGACCCCGCGGGGAGTCAGTTCAATAATTCGGTTGGCCACCGTTTGCATGAACGTATGGTCATGACTACTCAGCATCACGTTACTCTTGTATTCGACACACTGGTCATTGAAACTTTGAATGCTCTCCAGATCGAGGTGGTTAGTAGGCTGATCCAGCAAGATCATATTGGGATTTTGAAGCATCATTCGACTGAGCATGCAGCGGACCTTCTCGCCTCCGCTAAGTACTTTGGTCTTTTTGAGTACATCTTCTCCACTAAAGAGCATCTTTCCTAAGAATCCACGCAAGAAAGGTTCATCCACATCTCTAACATGGTCCGGCACATACTGACGTAGCCAATCCATCAAATTAAGATCGTCAGAAAAATAGGCATCGTTCTCCTGTGGCAGGTAAGCATACGTTACGGTACCCCCCCATTCGTAACGCCCGGCATCTGGCGTTACCAACCCCGCGATACAATTGAAGAACGCGGTCACTGCCAACGGATCTTGGCTGAGAATGGCGATCTTATCTCCTTTATTGACGGTAAAGCTGACGTCATTAAAAAGCACACGACCCTCCACACTTTTCGAAAGCTTCTCTATGTTCAGGATCTGATTACCCACCTCTCGAAGTGGCTGAAAAATGATTCCGGGGTATTTTCGGTAACTAGGTTCAATCTCTTCGATAGTTAATTTTTCGAGTGCCTTTTTACGCGATGTGGCCTGTTTACTCTTTGAGGCATTGGCACTGAATCGTGCGATAAAATCTAACAAGGCCTGGCGCTTCTCCTCTACTTTTTTGTTCTTGTCATTTAGTTGACGGGCCATCAGTTGAGAAGACTGGTACCAGAAGGTGTAGTTGCCGGTAAATATCTTGATCTTCTGGCGGTCCACATCGGCCACATGGGTACAAACCGCATCTAAAAAGTGCCGGTCGTGACTGACCACAAGCACGATGTTCTCATAATCGGCCAGAAAATTCTCGAGCCATCCGATGGTTTCGAGATCCAATCCGTTGGTAGGCTCATCGAGCAATAAGATATCGGGATTCCCAAACAGCGCCTGTGCCAACAATACACGAACCTTTAGATTAGCGGGAATATCTTTCATCAACGACTGGTGATACTCCTCGGCCACCCCTAATTCCCCCAGCAGCACACCTGCATCACTCTCGGCCGTATAACCACCCATCTCACCAAACTCACTTTCCAGTTCGCCGGCACGAATACCATCCTCCTCAGTAAAGTCAGCTAATGCGTAGATCCTTTCGCGCTCCTTGTGTACCTCCCAAAGACGGGTATGTCCCATAAGAACCGTATTGAGCACGGTCACTTCATCGAAAGCAAACTGATTTTGACGAAGTACGGCCATTCGCTCACCGGGAGTGATCTCGATCCTTCCTTTATTGGGTTCGATCTCACCACTCAAAATTTTTAGGAATGTACTTTTTCCGGCCCCGTTGGCACCGATCACCCCATAACAATTACCCTTGGTAAAATTGAGGTTGACCTCTTCGAAAAGCACGCGTTTTCCATAGGCGAGCTTAAGATCATTTACACTTATCATAGGCTGATTATTGCGGCGGCAAAGGTAGCATAAAAAAAAGCATCCCGCCCGGTAAAACCA
>JBJTFT010000150.1:0-3485 GCA_046093525.1 Sphingomonadales bacterium
CCCATGTATCTCTCTTTAAAATACTGGTTGAATATGAAGCGAATACCGATTTTGATCTTATTGTTGGCCGGCTTGGGATATCTGACATTGCATGCGGTGACAAAAAAAGGACCAACCGATCCGCCCGGTCGCTATGAAAAAATCATGGTGCTGGTAGGACGCATGTTAGAAGAGGGACACTTTAGCCCGCAGCCCATTAACGATGCGTTTTCTCAAAAGATTTTTAAACGCTACCTCGAAGAGTTGGACCCTGAAAAAAATATGCTGCTGAGCTCCGATATAGAGAAATTGCGTGCGTACGAAAACACGATCGACGAAGAATTGAAAGGGGCTTCTGTCGTATTCTTTAAAAAAGCCGCTGCTATTTTTGATACGAGAATGCAAGAGGCGGCCCTGATATCGAAAGAATTTTTGGCCAAACCCTTTAATTTTTCTGTCAATGAGCAAGCCGAGTTGGATGCCGAAAAGCTCCCGTTTCCGGCTACTGCCGCAGAGCGGTCGGAGCGGTGGAGACGGAAGCTGAAATTCATGACCCTGGAACGTTATGCGGATGCGCTCGAGTTGCGTGCCAGCAACACCTCCAAAGAGGGTTTTGTATTCAAAGCCGATTCGACCCTCGAAAGAGAGTCTCGTGAAAAAGTAAGTAAACTTATGGATCGCACGTTCGACAGATGGCGACTTAAGTTCAATCAAGACGATAAATTCAACTTGCTGGTCAATACCATCACCACGGCTATGGATCCACATACGGAGTTTATGCCTCCGGTTGATAAACGCTATTTTGACGAAGAGATGAGTGGTGAATTCTTCGGCATTGGCGCCATGCTTCAGTACGATGACGGTAATGTCAAGATCACCAGTGTGGTCACGGGCAGTCCGGCATACAAGTCAGGACAGATCCAATCGGGAGACATCATACTGAAAGTAGGCCAGGGAAAAGAAGAACCGGTCGATCTTACAGGATTCATGACAACCGATGCCGTAAAGCTGATCCGCGGTAAGAAGAATACAGAGGTGCGCCTGACCATTCGTAAGCCGGCCGGCGATGTCAAAGAAGTGTCCATGATCCGCGAAAAGATCGTACAAGACGAAGGCTATGCGCGTAGTGCCGTACTAAAAGATGGCGACGCCAAGATCGGTTATATTTTTCTACCTGATTTTTACGCCAATTTCGATGATCCCAAAGGAAGACGTTGTTATACCGACGTGGCCAAAGAACTCGAGAAGCTGAAGAAGGAGGGAGTAGCTGGTATCATTCTTGATTTGCGTAATAACGGCGGTGGTTCTCTCTATGATGTGGTTCAGATGGCGGGACTGTTTATTGCGGAGGGCCCTATTGTGCAAGTTAAAGACAGAGATCGTCAGGCCAGTGTGCTCAGCGACCGCGATCGCTCTGTGCTCTATGATGGTCCTTTGGTAGTTATGGTCAATGAGTTCAGCGCCTCTGCCTCTGAGATCTTTGCGGCTGCCATGCAAGATTACGGTAGGGCACTCGTTATCGGAAGTAGCTCCACTTTTGGAAAAGGCACCGTACAGCGCAATATTGGACTCGATCCTATCTATGGGTTCTCTACCACCAGTGACGAATTGGGTTCTGTTAAACTCACGCTTCAGAAGTTTTACCGGGTTACCGGTGCCTCCACGCAGCTGCGGGGCGTTGAAGCCGATATCGTGATACCGGACAATTATGAGTACATGAAACTTCGCGAAAAAGATACGCCTGCGGCTTTGCCGTGGGACCAGATCTCCAAGACCCCTTTTATTACCTGGACCCCAGGTTTTGATCTTGAGGTAGTCAAAAAAATGGGCGAAAAGCGGTTGTCGCAGGATTCTACTTTTATACTGATCGGACAAACCGCTCACTGGCTGGCCGAGCAAAATGATAAAAAATACCCGCTGCTGCTCCGTGATTATCAGCAAGAGCAAGAGAAAGTAAAGGCCAACGTTAAAAAGCTCGAAAAGTTACAGCAATTGCGGACCCCTTTGCTGGTGTTTCCCGTTACAGGAGAAGAAAATAAATATGCACCCGATACCGCTAAGCAAGAGCGCTTCAACGGTTGGATCGGCAACCTGAAAAAAGATATTTATCTAGATCAGGGCGTCAAGGTTGTCAGGGATATCCTGAGCATCAAGCGGTCGGTAGCCATCAGTTATTGATTACGGCCGATGCAATTGAGGTCCTCGAAGGCGATCTCGAGGCGCTTACAGAAAGCTTCTTCTCCCTTGCGTAACCATACCCGGGGATCGTAATATTTTTTATTGGGTTTTTCTTCTCCCTCTGGATTGCCCAGTTGTCCTTGCAGGTAGGCTTCGTTTTTCTTGTAATTGGTGAGTACCCCATCCCAGAAAGCCCATTGAAGATCGGTGTCGATATTCATTTTGATGGCACCGTAGCCAATAGCCTCCCGGATCTGATGCTGGGGAGAGCCGCTGCCGCCGTGAAAAACAAAATAGACGGGTTTGGGTCCTGTGTGCATGTTGGTCTCTATGTATCGCTGACTATTGTTCAGGATCTCCGGTCTTAATTCTACGTTTCCGGGTTTATATACCCCATGCACATTGCCAAAGGCAGCGGCAACGGTGAACAAATCGCCTACTTGGCGTAATTCTTTAAAGGCATAGGCCACGTCTTCGGGCTGGGTATAGAGCTTTGAATTTTCGACATCTGAGTTATCTACGCCATCCTCTTCGCCACCGGTAACGCCCAACTCTATTTCGATGCTCATGCCCAGGGGCTTCATTCTCTTGTAAAACTGAACCGAGGTGCTAATATTCTCTTCGATGGGCTCTTCGCTTAGGTCGAGCATGTGCGAACTGAACAGGGGCTGTTTTTTTTCTTTAAAAAATTGTTCGCCGGCATCGAGCAGACCACTGATCCATGGCAACCACTTTTTGGCCGCATGGTCGGTATGCAACACGACCGGTACACCATAGTACTTGGCAACATTGTGTATGTGCAAGGCACCGGAGATGCCTCCTTGAATATTTCCCTGCAACTGATCGTTAGGCATGCCCTTGCCCGCAATGAATTGGGCACCGCCGTTAGAAAATTGAATGATGACCGGAGAGTTGACCTTCGCGGCTGTCTCGAGTGTGGCATTGATGCTGTTAGTGCCGATCGTATTGACGGCCGGAAGGGCAAATTGATTGTCTTTGGCATCTTGATAAAGGGCGGCCAATTCTTCTCCGAAAAGCACGCCCGGTGTATATTTTTTCATGGTACTTATTAAAGGTCGTTAAGGTAGCAAGTTAAAAAAAATGAATGTCACAATGGTCAATTGCCGAGCGCGGCTATCACATCGTATTTGGTGATGATATGATAACTGCCGGCCTCATCTTTTGCCATTACCGCTCCATTTTCTTTGGTAATGTACAGCCGGAGTTTTTCAGCCGGAGTATCAAAAGCGGCAACCGGAAAGGAGGGCTCAATTACCGTGGTAACAGTGGCCGTCTTGAGCCCCGGGTCATCAAATATCTTTTTAAAC
>JBJTFT010000151.1:0-6617 GCA_046093525.1 Sphingomonadales bacterium
ACCCCGATGCCTACCGAATAGTCAACCGCTTTTATGAACGACCGGATCGTTTTTTGGCTACCATGCTTCTGGGGAGCAGCCTATTACTGGTAGTGGTAGGTTTACAAGTGAGCAGCGCTGTACAACTGATCTGGAGTTACTTCCGGATCGGATCTGAGACAGGTCGGCTACTGGCCGAGATCGGGTCGGTAAGTCTGTTAGTGCTTTGCTTCGTTGAATTTATACCGCGCGCCCTGATCGGCACCCGTGCAAATAATCTGTTGCTGACAATGGGGCCGATGGTTGGACCCTTGCTAGCACTACTTGGGCCGATCGCCACCGGGCTCATGAACCTGTCGCAATGGGTGTTGCTTTATATTTTCAATACTCGCATAGACCCTGCCAAAGAAGCCTTGCGCGGCGGGGAGTCGCAGCTTCTGTTCGCCCAGGCAGACGACATTGAAAGAGAGGACCGCAACGCACAACTGATAGAGAACGCGCGCGAACTACCTAACCTACGCATCAGACAGTGTCTGGTTCCCCGCAAAGAGGTCATTGGCATTGAGCAAGGAGCCTCCATCGAAAAACTCAAGCAACAATTTATAGACACCAAACTCAGCCGACTGGTGGTGTATCGTAAAAGCATCGATCATATCGTCGGCTATGTGCATCAACTCGATCTCTTTTCCGCACCGGCCAGCATCAGTGAGATCCTGTACCCTATACCGGCCGTACCGGAAAGCATGAGTGCGGCTAATCTGATCGCCCAGTTTACGCGCGAACGAAAAAGCATTGCCTGGGTAGTCGATGAGTTCGGAGGTACGGCAGGTATCATCACTATGGAAGATGTACTCGAAGAACTTTTCGGAGAGATCCAAGACGAGTACGATATCGAAGAGCGACTCGAGAAAAAAATTAGTGAAGACGACTATATCTTCTCCGGAAGAATAGAACTGGATTATCTGGACCAGAAATACGGACTCGACCTGCGACACGAAGCAGCCGAAACGCTTTCGGGCTACATCATCAACTACCACGAAAAGATCCCGCAAAAGAAAGAACGTATAACCATTGCCGACTACGATTTCGAGATCCTGCAGGTTTCCGATACCCGAATAGAGACCGTGCGTATAAAAAGACCTCGTTAACGACTCGTGGCAATACCGGGGTACTCGTATATTTGCAGCCTGTAATCACCCATGTCTTTACTTCAGTTTTTTTCCAGAAGAGATAACAGCCCCGCTGGCGAGATGACCTTTATCGATCACTTAGAGGAGCTTCGCTGGCATATCATTCGATCGGTCATTGCCGTCATCGTTTGCGCCATCCTGATCTTTATAAAATCGGATTACGTGGTAAGCGAGTTGATCTTTGGTCCGACCCGACCTGATTTTATTGCGGCCAAATGGCTGTGTACCCTGGGGCAACAGATGGGGATCGGAGCGTCGCTTTGCTTTTCACCCATCGAAGCGAAATTTTTGGAAACTACCATGACCGGACAATTCGTGGCTTCGTTTACCCTGGCCTTTATCGGCGGTTTCATCATTGCCTTTCCCTACATCTTCTGGGAATTCTGGCGATTCGTAAAACCGGCCCTGTCGCCACAAGAACTCAAAGAGACCAGGGGTGTTATTTTTTGGGTCTCCCTGCTTTTCTTTACCGGGGTACTGTTTGGTTATTTTATTTTGACCCCGTTCATGGTCAATTTTTATTTTAACTATAAACTCAGTGAGCAGATCCAGATCATGCCCAGTTTTTCGGACTACTTAGAAAACCTGATCTATACTACGGCCGGAATCGGGCTGTTGTTTCAGATGCCGCTGCTGATGAGTCTACTGGCGCGTATCGGCATTGTCTCGGCCCGCTTTTTACGACAATACCGCAGACATGCCTTTATAATTATTTTGATCGCTGCCGCCATTATCACGCCCTCTACCGATCCCTTTAGCTTAACCATCGTTACCATACCGCTCTACCTGCTTTTCGAAGCTAGCATTATCATTACCGCCCGTATCGATAAACGACGGGCCAAGCGAGAACAGCAGTGGAGTTAACTCTTTTTAGCCATGTCTACCAACTTTGACCGCAGTTTACCGATAGCCATAGGGTGTGACCACGCCGGCTTTTTGTATAAAGAAAAGATCAGCGCGTCACTTCGCGAGCAAGGATGGGCCCTGAGCGATCATGGCGCTTTTAGTACCGATTCGGTCGACTACCCCGATATGGCGCATCCCGTTGCCAAACAGGTGGCCGAAGGCAAAGCCGCATTTGGGATCTTGATCTGTGGCAGTGGTAATGGAGTGGCGATCACCGCTAATAAGGAGCCCCGTGTACGAGCCGCGCTTTGTTGGGAAGAAGAATTAGCCAAGCTGGCTCGTGCCCACAACAATGCCAATATCGTTTGCATACCGGCACGCTTTGTGTCGGAGCCATTGGCCCTTCGGATGGTCGAAGCTTTTATGGCTACCCCATTCGAAGGCGGGCGTCATCAAAACCGCGTCGATAAAATTGCGGGCTGCTGACAGCTTATCTTTTATCTTTAGAATAAATGTACCGTTCATGAAAAGAATTATTTTTTTTCTGGCTCTGCTGAGCCCTATTGCCCTTCTTGCACAAAAGAAAGATAAAGCAGCCTTGCAAGCAGCCGCTACCATTACGGCAGAGGATATGCAAAAACATTTGTATACGATAGCCGGCCCCGAGATGGAAGGTCGTGATACTCCCTCGCCCGGCCTCGAAAAAGCGGCGAACTATATTGAAAATCATTTTCGCCAATTGGGTTTGCTGCCTGGCAACAACGGAAGTTACCGCCAGTACTATCCGCTCTATAAAGATTCCATGACAACCGCCTCGCTCGAGATCAATGGTACCACCTATGCACTGAACGAGGATTTTCAACCGCTGCCGGGTAATTACAGTGCCTCTATGCGATTCTCAGAGGTCGTATTTGCCGGATTTGGTATCAGTGATGGAGACGTGCGTAACGATTACAAAGACTTGCCCGTAACGGGGAAGCTGGTGTTGATCATGGACGGGACACCCGACGGATACAAGCCCAGCGTAGGCGGTTTTTCTTCGCCCGCCTCGTTGAATGGCAAACTCAATGCGGCCCTTAGCAGAGGAGCAACGGGGGTACTGATTGTTCATAGCAATTTTCCGCGCCGAGCTACACCAGTTGCGGGCAACTGGAGCTTGAACGGATTTAAGGCCTCACAATCGTTGTTTGGCTGTTACATCTCTGCCAAGGTTGCCGGAGCGCTATTGGGCAGTGAGCCCGAATCGCTTATCCAAAAAATAAAAGCCAATGCTTTTGCGCACAAGCCCTATAGAGGACTCACCGCCATTAGCTATGCTAAACAAACCATCACCGCTACGGTTTCAAACGTGTTGGGCGTAATCGAAGGCAGCGACAAGAAAGATGAATACGTCATCATCACCGCCCATTACGACCATGTAGGCAAGCGGAGCGATGGTACCATTTACTATGGTGCCGATGATGATGGGAGTGGAACGACCGGTATCTTAGAATTGGCCGAAGCCTTCGCCACTGCAAAAGCAGCAGGCAAAGGGCCTCGTCGCAGTATACTGCTAATGCCCGTAAGCGGCGAAGAAAAAGGATTGTGGGGTAGCCAGTATTACTCCGAAAATCCTGTTTTCCCCTTAGAAAAAACGAGCGTGGACCTGAATATCGACATGATCGGGCGTATTGGTTCCGACTATCTCAAGGACAAAGATTCCACCAACTATGTGTACACGATCGGAGACGATAAACTAAGTTCCGACCTGGCCCCGATTACCGATAAGGTCAATAGTACCTACGTCAACATGAAGCTGGACCGCAAGTACAACGATCCCAAAGACCCCAATCGATTCTATTATAGAAGCGATCATTACAATTTTGCGGCCAAAGGCGTACCCATCATCTTTTATTTTAACGGGGTACACGCCGACTATCACAAGCCCACCGATACGCCCGATAAGATCAACTATCCGCTGATGGCCAAGCGCGCGCAGCTGGTTTTTTATACGGCATGGGAAATGGCCAACCGTGATGAGATGCTAAAAAGAGACATGCCGCTGGGTATGCCTCCGGGCCGATAATGTAACGGAGTTGTTACCAACCCAACACCCATGCAAAGATCAAAGGCGCCACAATGGTAGCGTCGCTCTCAACGATGAATTTTGGCGTATGAATATCAAGCTTCCCCCAGGTGATCTTTTCGTTGGGGACCGCTCCTGAGTAGGAGCCATACGAGGTAGTGGAATCGCTGATCTGGCAAAAATAACTCCAGAACGGCACGTCATGCCACTCGAGATCCTGGTACATCATCGGCACTACGCAGATCGGAAAATCGCCGGCAATACCACCGCCAATTTGAAAAAATCCAACTCCTTTACCACTGGAGTTGGCCCGATACCACTCGGTGAGCCATGCCATGTACTCGATCCCGTTCTTTACGGTCGAAGCCTTTAATTCGTTTTTGATCACATAACTGGCAAAGATGTTACCCGTTGTGGAATCTTCCCAGCCGGGCACCACAATGGGCAGGTTGCGCTCAGCAGCCGCTACGATCCAACTATCTTTCGGATCGATCTCGTAGTATTGTTTCAATTCTCCCGATAACACTACTTTATAAAGAAATTCATGTGGAAAGTAGCGTTCCCCTTTTGCCTCGGCCTCTTTCCATTGTTTAACAAGATGTTTTTGTAACCGACGGAAAGCCTCTTCTTCGGGAATACACGTATCGGTAACACGATTGTAATGATTTTCGAGCAGATCCCACTCCTCTTGGGGCGTCAGGTCTCTGTAATTGGGTATCCGCTTATAGTGTGAATGCGCCACCAGATTCATCACGTCCTCTTCGAGATTGGCACCGGTGCAACTAATGATATCCACTTTACCCTGGCGGATCACTTCGGCCAGCGAAACACCCAGTTCGGCCGTGCTCATGGCACCGGCGAGTGTGATCATCATCTTGCCACCTTCGAGCAAATGTTGCTCATAACCTTTGGCAGCATCGACCAGGGCGGCGGCATTAAAATGACGGTAATGGTGTTGAACAAACTGCGAGATGGGTCCTTTTTGCATGGAGGATGGTTTTGATCCGCCTTCAGATCACAAAAGGGTGAGACAATGCGGGACTCGCAAAGATAAAGGATGCAGCAGAAGTGAAATACTCGCAACTTTGCTACCATGAAAAGTGTTCAACGTCTGATGGCAGGGATCCTTAGCCTATGCCTGGCTGTTGCGTCGATCGCATCTGCGCAAACCAATTCGATTCAACCCACTTTGTTCCGGCAACAAGAAGCCGAGTTAGTCATTACGGGCGGAACATTGAAGGGAACACTCTTTACCCCCGCTACAGGTAAAAGACCCCCTGTAGTGCTGATCATTGCCGGATCGGGACCTACCGATCGCGACGGAAACAGCCCGCTGTTAGCCGGAAAAAATAATTCGTTGTTACAGTTAGCCGATAGTCTTGCCACACACGGTATTGCCTCGCTTCGCTATGATAAACGAGGAGTAGCCAAAAGTCAGATCAAACAACTTCGAGAGGAGCAAATGCAATTCAGCGATGGAGTGGATGATGCCATCGGGTGGATCCGCTGGCTTCGTCAACAAGGATTTCGCAAGATCTATGTGGCAGGACACAGTGAGGGCTCCTTGATAGGACTCAGTGCCGCACAATCCGAGAAGATCAGTGGCTTTATAAGCATAGCAGGCGTTGGGCGGCCTATCGATGCTGTATTGCGCGAACAATTTGCCGCAGGTGGCGGACCCGACTCACTTAAAAATTTAGCCGGTCGCTATCTAGATACCCTGCTATTGGGGCAGCGGATCGCCAAACCGCATCCACTTTTATTCTCGATATTTCGGCCTTCGGTACAACCCTATATGATCTCGTGGCTTCGCTACGATCCACAAGCACTGATGCGCGCGCTTACTTGTCCGGCTCTGATCGTACAAGGCACCAACGATCTACAGGTCAAAGAGACGGATGTCCGATTGCTGGCCACGGCCAAGCCCAGGGCAAAACTGGTCCTTATTGAACACATGAATCATATACTAAAGAAGATCGAAAGTCAGGCCGCTGCCGCAAATATGGCTAGTTATTCGAACCCAAAACTGCCGGTCATGACCGAACTGGTCTCCGCGATCACTCAATTTGTGAAGGGTAAATTCGACTAATTTTGAATCGCATGCAATCCCAATTGTTACTCCCTTTGCGATATTTTGTTGCCTTCGTAGGGGGATCCTTTCTGCTGGCTTGTCAGTCACCTCAAAAACCGACCTCCGATACAATTACGGTCGACCCAGTCGCTCCCATTGCCACGGGTAGTGTCAGCCCCGCCATCAATCCCTATGCGACGGTAGATATCTCTCCGATGGATATGAGCTATTGGCCAGCCGATTATCCAAAGCTTCGGCTAACGGGCAACGTAAAAACAGCGCCGCTGGCCAGGGTGATCTATAGCCGTCCTCACCTGCAGGGTCGAAAACTTTTTACGGATATACTGCACTATGAACAAGGGTGGCGATTGGGTGCCAATGAGGCCACTGAATTGCAATTATTCAAAGACGCCCTTATCGAGAACCAGCTCATCAAGGCCGGCCGCTACACGCTCTCCTGTATTCC
>JBJTFT010000152.1:0-2804 GCA_046093525.1 Sphingomonadales bacterium
AGAACATCAAGGTTACCATTCACGAAGACAACTCTGTTTCTGTGCAAGATGATGGACGTGGTATTCCCACCGCCATGCATACCAAAGAAAAGAGATCGGCCCTAGAAGTAGTAATGACCGTGCTACATGCCGGCGGTAAGTTCGATAAAGATTCCTACAAGGTATCGGGAGGATTGCACGGTGTGGGGGTGAGCTGCGTCAATGCACTCAGCACCAAATTACATGTAACCGTACAGCGTGAGGGTAAACTGTTTGAACAAGAATATAAGATCGGGGTACCGCAGTATGCCGTTCGCGAAATTGGTACCAGCGACAGTACCGGTACTCGTGTTCATTTTTGGCCCGATGGCAGCATCTTTATTACGACCACCTACAACAAAGAGATCTTAGAAGGTCGCTTACGCGAACTGGCTTACCTGAACCGCGGGGTGCGGATTCATCTTTGTGACCTGCGCGAAGTAGAGAATGGAACGCCTTACGAAAAAACCTTTTATAGCGAAGGAGGTATCGTGGAGTTCGTGGAGATGCTCGACAGCAATGCCGGCCGCAGCCCGCTTATTCCAAAAGTGATCGCCGTAGAAGGAAAGGATGAGGCTACCAATGTGGCCGTGGAAGTAGCGCTGAGCTACAACGACAGTTACAACGAACATATTTACTCGTACGTCAATAACATCAATACCATCGAAGGCGGTACGCACGTATCGGGCTTTCGTCGGGCCCTTACCCGGGTATTCAAAAGTTACGGAGACCGCAACGGACTTTTCGAAAAAGCCAAGGTAGAGATAGAAGGAGATGACTTTCGCGAAGGATTGAGCGCCATCATCTCCGTCAAAGTTCCCGAGCCACAGTTCGAAGGGCAGACCAAGACCAAACTCGGTAACAACGAAGTGATGGGTGTGGTCGACAGCACCGTCTCAAAAGTGCTCGAGGCTTATCTCGAAGAAAATCCCAAAGAGGCCAAGAACATTGTAGCCAAAGTGATTTTAGCCGCCCAGGCCCGGGCCGCTGCGCGCAAGGCACGCGAGCTCGTGCAACGCAAATCGGTACTGAGTGGTGGCGGCCTTCCCGGAAAACTCGCCGACTGTTCCGACCGCGATCCCAATCGCTGCGAATTATTTCTGGTCGAGGGAGATTCGGCAGGGGGCACTGCCAAACAAGGAAGGGATCGAAGCTTTCAAGCCATTTTACCTTTACGAGGAAAGATCCTCAACGTAGAAAAAGCCATGGAGCATAATATCTACGACAATGAGGAGATCCGCAACATGTTCACGGCCCTTGGCGTTAAGATCGGTACACCCGAAGATCCCAAGGCCCTTGATATGAGTAAGCTTCGTTACCACAAGCTGATCATCATGACCGATGCCGACGTAGACGGATCGCATATCGCCACCCTTATCTTAACGTTCATCTTCCGCTATATGAAGGCCATGATCGAGCAAGGATATGTTTACATTGCACAACCTCCTCTCTACTTGGTCAAAAAAGGAAAAGAGCAAGCCTATGCGTACAACGAAGAGCAACGAAAGGCATTGGTCGAAAAGATCGGGGGCGGTAAAGACGAGTCCGTGGGCATACAACGCTACAAAGGATTGGGAGAGATGAATGCCGATCAGTTGTGGGACACGACCATGAATCCTGGCACGCGCACACTCAAGCAAGTGACCATCGATAGTGCCGCAGAGGCCGACCGCATCTTTAGTATGCTGATGGGCGACGAAGTAGCCCCTCGCCGTGAGTTTATCGAAAGCCATGCCCGCTATGCCAAGCTCGACATCTAAGAACGAGCAGCATTGACGGTATAGTTGAACGAGAACTGATAGATCGGCAATAAATAATCCGGCTCCGGGGCTTTTTGATATTGATAGTACACCGCCTTTAGGTTGATCAGTGAGTTGACCCGTACGCCCATTCCCATCGAATACCCTCCATACAGCCCATTTCCCTCAAATGCCGGCAAGAACTGCCGAAGCTGGTCTTTGCCGGAGTAGCAAAGATGATATCGTAAGGCGAGCCAGCAGACTCCGATATTTTTTTGATCGGACTTTTCCCAAGCACCCGTCTGAAAGTAAAGCCCACCCACTGCATAACTGTTTACAAAATGGAGCGGGCGCGGTGCCAAAAAAAAACCGGGTGAAACGAGTTTATGCCCTGTGAGTACGCGTTCTCCCAATTGATACAGCAATCCCCACTTGGTAACCTTGCTGCCGGGCTTGATGAACCAGGTACCCTCCAGACTAAGGTTGAGTAACCCGCTTAATGGAGTGATGAACTGATTGATGAGATGCTCGTTTCCCCTCAGCATCGGAGAAGAGGAGCCCGCTGCAAAAGACGTGTTGCTCACGCCACCATAAACAGAAAGAGGCAAACTGAATTTACCCTGCTCCCCGATCTGCAGCTTTACCAGACGCGCAGCCGCTGCTACCTGCCCATTGTTCACTATATCAATAAATCCGGCGTTGAATAATTCAGGACGATCCGGCTGTATAGGGGGTTGTATTTGCTTTCTCAGCGTATCGAAAACAACAACGGAACCAGCGGGAATCAACACAATCGCGGCAGTACTAGTACCACAACCAACCACTACAATAAATAAAATCACCAGCCCATAGCGTACGTATATCGAACAATACCGCAGTACCCAGCCTCGCCACCCCATCATTAATACATTTACTTTGCAATGACCAAATTGATGCCATAAAATCCTCTGTTGATCTTAAAAGTCCCCAAACTACGATAGGCCGGATCGTCAAGTACCGTCAAAAAGATCGCATCCTCATTCGAGAAAGCCGCAAAGGAGATCTGTG
>JBJTFT010000153.1:0-8796 GCA_046093525.1 Sphingomonadales bacterium
CATCGATCTGTTGCCATAGATTCTCCATACGACAAAAGTAAGTCCAAACCAGCAATTAATTATCTTGCAAGCATGTCAGATCATCTCGGTATCGAAGATTTCCTGGTCCCCATCGACAAATCGGTGCTCTCGCAAGACACCGGGTACAAAGAAGGACAGATCGGTCATCACATTCATGCCTATGAGCAGTCGATGCCCGACCTGGACGAAGCGCAAATAGTGATCGTCGGATGCCCCGATCACCGCGGATCGGGTATTGAGCAGCACCAGACCATGGGGCCTGATGCTATTCGTCGTCAATTTTACGCGTTGTTTTATTGGCATGCCGATCTGGTATTGGCCGATGTAGGCAATATTCGTACAGGGGCCACCTTATCCGATACCTATGCCGCTTTACGCACTGTTCTATCGGCCTTGATGGGAGAAGGAAAGACCGTCATCATAGTAGGAGGGTCGCACGATCTTACCACGGCGCAGTATCAAGCCTATGTGCATCGTCGACAATTGATCGAAGCCACCCTGGTCGATGCCCTCATAGACCTCGACACCGATGCAGTACTTCCTGCCGATCAGTTTTTGATGGAGATGTTGACAGGTACGCCAAATTTTATTCGTCACTACAACCATATCGGCTTCCAGAGTTATTGCGTTAATCCGCAGCTATTGGAAACGCTCGATAAGTTGCGGTTCGATTGCTATCGGGTGGGTCATGTAAAAGAAGCGCCCGATGAAATGGAGCCCGTCATTCGCAATAGTCATCTGTTTAGTTTCGATCTCTCTGCCTTGGCCAATGCGTATTCTCCGGCCAGTACCATTTCGCCCAACGGGTTTACCGGCGAGGAGGCCTGTACCCTCTTTCGGTATGCAGGAATGAGCCCCACTGTAGATACGGTGGGAATATATGGGTATGATCCCCGGGCCGATCGGCAAGACCTTAGCGCTAAACAGATCGCTCAGATGCTTTGGTATTTTCTCGATGGAAAAAGTCGCGGCCGTCGAGAGGCAGGCTTGCAAGAAAAAGATTCCTTTAACGAGTACTACATGGCTTTTGCCGAGGTGGAGACTATTTTTTTACAGAGTAAAAAGACCGGTCGCTGGTGGATGCAATTGCCCAACAAACAATTTATTGCTTGCAGCTACAAAGATTATTTGCTGGCCAGCAGTAACGAGATCCCCGAACGATGGCTGCGTGCCCAAGAACGGGGCTGATCAGCGAGGTTTTAAAAGTATAGTGGATGCAACTACATCAAACAGGGTCTCGGCAAATATGGCAGTGGGTATGGCTCTTGTTATTGACCTCTTGTAGCACGCAACAGCAAGTACAAAAAATCGCCCAACGTCAATTGGCCGCTGCCGAGGCGTTCGATAAATCTCATTGGGGGGTCAGTGTACTGGACCTTACGTCGAACAGGTACTGGTACGATCAGAACGGGCATAAATATTTTGTCCCCGCCAGCAACACCAAGATTCCTACCTGCTATGTGGCCATGAAGCATCTTGGAGAACGGCTTCCTGCCGCCCTGGTGCTGGAGACCACCGATACGCTGTATGTGCAGCCGCAGGGGGATCCCAGTTTTTTACATCCCGATTTTTCGACACAGCCTTTATGGCAGCGAATGTTATCTGCAAAAAAGCATGTTGTATTACGTTTTTCCGTTCGCGATCGCTTCGAGGCCTATGGCAGTGGCTGGTCTTGGGATGATTATCAAGAACCCTATCTCGCGGAGCGAAGTGCGTTTCCCCTCTATGGAAACCTGGTTCAGTTCGAGGCACGTGATCAGCGGTTAAAGGCTATCCCGTCGCTGGTGCTACTGCCCCCTTTTACAAAGGAGCCTCTGGTGCAGTTGCTGGGTACCGGCGGTAATTTTTCTATAACCAGAAGCCAAGATGAGAATTTGTTTTCGATCAATAGGGGCGGCCGATCGTTCACTAAGGCCTCCCTACCTTATAAGACCAATCGTGGAGTTACCAATTTTGTTTTTTTGCAAGACACGCTTCAACGAGTAGGGTTATCCGCATCGGTAAGCCTGGATGCCGTTCCGGTACAGGGGGAGTTGTTGTTCTCGCAGCCTACCGATTCTTTACTGAAACCATTGATGCATCGAAGCGATAATTTTTTTGCTGAGCAAAGCCTGCTGATGGTAAGTCAGCGTCTCTTGGGATACATGAGCGATCGAAAGCTGATCGACACTCTTCTGGTAAGCGACCTGAAAGGATTACCCCAACCGCCCCGATGGGTCGATGGCTCCGGACTTAGTCGCTACAATTTATTTACCCCACAAGACATGGTCACTATTTTAGCCCGGATGCGACAGGAGTTTAGCTGGTCTCGTATTCAGACCATCTTTCCCCACGGCAACGAAGGAACATTGAGTGGCTATTATGTGGCCGACAGTACCGCCATATATGCGAAAACAGGAACACTGAGCGGTGTGGTGGCCTTGAGTGGGTTCTTGCAAACCCGAAAAGGAAAATGGCTGGCTTTCTCCGTGATGGTCAATAATCATCAATCATCAGCTGCGGTCGTTCGACGCCAGATCGAAAAATTCTTGTCGGCCATTCGAGCCCGCTATTGAGCGGGCGGTCTTTATCGGCCAAACAGGTCCGCTAGATAATTTTTTTCAATAGCAAGATAGGTCGGCTTTCCATCGGGGGTTTGACCCGGCTGCCGACAGGCCAATAGTTGTACTACCAGCTGTCGCATTTCTTTTTCACTGAGCAGGGTGCCGGCCTTGATACAAAGAAGCTTTGCCATCGATCGAATTAGTTTTTCCCGAAGGGGATGGCCTGCATCAGTATTAAAATGTTTGTATTGCTCGAGCATCGACTCTATGATCGTCTTCTCCTCACCTGCGGGAAGGTCCGACGGAGTTCCCTGTACCATAAATGCACCCTGGCCAGTGGGCTCTAACAGAAAGCCCAGTGATGCCAATGTCGGATTGAGTTCCTCTAGTAAGACCGCGTCGGCTGGCGCCAGTGAGAGCGTTACCGGAAACAAAGTGCGTTGTGCCGGCACAGGCTGGTCAGCGCTGGTTTGCTGTAGTTGCTCGTAGAGAATTCGCTCGTGCGCACCTTGCTGATCTATCAGCCAAAGTCCATGGCGATGAGGGTAAAGAATATAGGTATCAAGCAGCCCAGTAACATGGAGCGGTTGCTCTTCTGGTTCGGCCGACAACAACGAAGTATGGCCGGATGGCTCGGGTTCACTTGTATTCCAGTCCGATGGAAAAGGAGTAAAACCGCTGGGTTGTATCAGATGGGCCTGGTTCTTTTGGGTAAAGCTTTTAAAAATAGAACTGTCGGAGGCGGCCGATCTTTTCTCTTGGGTAAATGGCTGTTGAATCGAGGATAGTTGCTGAATAGTGGCATCCAGATCAAAATCGAGCGTAGGGGTAATGCTGAATTGGGCGAGTGCATGTTTTATGGCCGCTTGCACGAAAGCATACACGATCTTCTCATCTTCGAATTTTATTTCTTGTTTGGTAGGATGAACGTTGATGTCGATCTGTTGCGGATCCAGATCGATAAACAGCACGTATAGCGGAAAATGATCGGGCGCCAGCATTCCCTGAAAGGCATTCATGACCGCATGGTGCAGGTAGGCACTTTTGATAAACCGGTTGTTGACAAAGAAATATTGCTCTCCTCTTGTTTTGCGGGCCGTATCGGGTTTGCCCACAAACCCGCGAATGTTCAGGTAATCGGTCTCTTCTTTTACGGTTACCAATCTTGATTCATAAGAACTCCCCATCAATTGCACGATGCGTTGCTTGAGTGTGCCACTTTCGAGTTGAAAGAGCTGCTGGTTATTGGCGTGCAGACTAAAGGCGATCGCAGGAAAAGCCAAGGACACCCTTGTAAATTCATCGATGATGTGCCGCATCTCGGCCGCATTGCTCTTTAAAAAATTACGCCGGGCCGGTACGTTAAAAAATAAGTTTTTCATGGCCACGCTGGTACCTAGCGGGGCTGCCACGGGGGCCGTTTTAACCAAGTGGCTATTTTCAACCTCTATATAACATCCGGTATCGGCCGCTGTGGTACGGGTCCGCAGCTCTACTTGCGCCACTGCCGCAATTGAGGCCAGCGCTTCTCCGCGAAAGCCCATCGTCTGGATCCGGAACAGATCTTCGATACAGCTTATCTTGGATGTGGCATGTCGGCCAAAGCATCGTTTGGCATCTTCCTCATCCATTCCCTTACCGTTATCTACCACTTGCACCAGCGATTTTCCCGCATCGTTCACGATCAGCTGAATGGAAGTAGCCGAGGCGTCAACGGCATTTTCGAGCAGCTCCTTAACAGCGCTGGCCGGCCGTTGAATAACTTCTCCGGCTGCGATCTGATTGGCAATATGGTCGGGTAAAACGGTAATCAAGGGGCTGCTCGAATTAAGCCTTCAAAAATACGGTTTTGCCTCTGATAAGCAGAGACGCCGGACTTGCTTTTTTATCTGACCTGCTCGCGTTGGCTAATGGCCTCCGATTACGGTAAAAGGAGTATTTTTAGTTTTCTTGCCATTAAATGTTTTTTCATGAGATTGTTTTTGACGATCGCTTTACTGGGGTGCTTATCTTTTCTGCCTGCCCGGGCCCAATCGCCTGTTAATAAGGCCCGACAGCGTTGGGTCGACAGTGTATTTGCCAGCTTGACCGAAGACCAGCGCATTGCGCAACTGATGGTCGTTCGGGCCCACTCAAATCTCGGCCCCGAACATATTGCCAAGGTAGAGCGCGATATTATCGATTATAATGTGGGAGCACTTTGCTTCTTTCAGGGAGGCCCCCTTCGACAGGCGCTTTTGACCAACCGCTACCAGCAATTAGCCCGTACGCCGTTAATGGTCACCATCGATGGCGAGTGGGGATTGGGAATGCGACTCGACAGTGTCACCCGGTTTCCGTACCAGTTAACACTAGGAGCCTTACAAGATGAAAATCTCGTTTATCGCATGGGGGTGGCCGTCGGTGAACAATGCAAGCGCATAGGGGTACATGTCAACTATGCGCCCGTGGTAGATATCAACAATAATCCCGATAATCCTGTGATCGGTTTTCGCTCGTTCGGCGAAGACCGCGATAAAGTAAGTCGGATGGGCATTGCTTACATGAAAGGGATGCAGGATGCCGGCATCATGGCTTGTGCCAAACACTTTCCGGGTCATGGCGATGTGGCGGTAGACTCTCACTATGATCTGCCTGTGATCAATAAGTCGATGGCTCAACTAGATTCGATGGAGCTGGTTCCGTTCCGTGCTATTTTTTCTGCCGGGGTGGGTAGCGTGATGATCGCCCATCTGGCGATACCTGCCATTGATACTGCGGCTCAGCGCGCAACCTCTATTTCGCGCAATAACGTAACAGCACTACTGCGCGATAAACTTCAGTACAACGGGCTTACATTCACCGATGCCCTCGAGATGAAAGGAGTTGCCAAGTACTTTCCCGGCGGAACTATCTCGGTAGAAGCCATCATTGCCGGTAATGATATGCTTTGCTTACCGGCCAGCGTACCCGAATCGATCGCAGCCATCAAGTCCGCTATCCAAGACGGACGGCTGCAACAAAGTGATGTTGATAGTAAGGTCAAAAAGGTATTGCAAGAGAAGTATAATCTAGGTCTCTTTCGTCCACATATCGTTGACACGACTACCCTGGTAAATGACTTAAACGCCGCTACCGATGCTATACGCGAAGAAGTAGCCCAAAAAGGACTCACCGTGCTTAACAAGAGACCGGCTTCGCTAGCATTACCATTGCAAAAAGGAGGTCGTCGCCTGGCCTATATTCAGTTGGGCGGTACAATAACGAGTATCTTCGGCAAGCAACTACAAGAACAACTAGGGGCCGATCAGTATGCCTTTTCATTGCAAGACAGCACGATCAATGTAGACAGTGTTGTAGCCGCACTCAAAGCGGGAGGGCGCTATGATCTTTTTGTGGTCGGGTTACAAGGGTTTTCAAATAAGCCCATGAATAATTTCGGTATAGGGGCAAAGGTCTTGCAATTGCACCGGGCGCTCCAATCCGATTCGGTTATCAGTATTGTATTTGGCAATGTGCAGGCGCTTAAGCACGTGTGTGATGCTCGCTTTTTGGTAGCCGCTTATCAAGATGATGATATTACACAGTCGGTGGCCGCTCAGTGGTTGCTCGGAGAATTTGCTGCCAAGGGCGTGTTGCCGGTATCTGTTTGCAAGTATCCCTTTGGTGCAGGCATACAAGAAAAACCACTTTCGGTCTCAGCCAACCGAAAGAACGCCGCCTTTCGCCGGGTGGATGCCGTTGTCAACAATGCCATAGCCCAAAAAGCTTTTCCGGGTTGTGTCGTACTGGCTATACACAAGGGCGAGATCCTTTTTCATAAGGCTTATGGTTATTATGATTATGCACAAAACCAACCCGTGGTTCCGGAGAGTATTTTCGATCTGGCCTCGGTCACCAAGGTCTCTGCCACTACGGTCGCAGTAATGAAGCTCTACGAACAAGGCAAACTTCGATTGGAGGGTCGTCTGGGAGACTATTTACCCTGGGTGCGCGGCTCTAATAAGCAAGACCTCAAGATCCGCGACATACTACTGCACCAGGCAGGATTGGTTCCCTTTATTCCTTTTTATAAAGAGACGCTCACAGGCAATGGCACACCCGACAGCAGTATTTTCTCGTCGGCATCCAAACCCGGTTTTACATTGCGGGTAGCCGAAAATCTGTACGTACGCAACAGCTGGCAAGACAGTATTCGCCAACGCATCTTGCAAAGTCCGCTGGGGGTGGCCGGAAATTATGTGTACAGCGATAATGATTTTATTTTCTTAGGGAATATTGTCGAACAACTATCGGGCCGTTCGCTTGACGCTTTTTGTCAGGAGAATTTCTATCGACCCATGGGGATGTACGCCACCGGCTTTACACCCCGTGGTCGGTTTATGACCGATCGGTTGATCCCTACTGAAAATGAAAAACAGTTTCGTCGCCAAACCACGCGAGGTGATGTACATGATGAGGGCGCCGCACTGATGGGTGGTGTGGCCGGTCACGCCGGATTATTTTCGAGCGCTTACGATCTGGCCATCTTGTACCAAATGTTGCTGAATAATGGCGTCTACCAAGGGCGTCGTTATCTCCAACCTGAAACCATTCGGCTCTTTACCAGTTACCAACGAAACGGTAGTCGCCGAGGGCTGGGATTTGATAAGCCCGAAGCCGATAATAAAGCGCGAAAAGACCCGTACCCTTCTTTATGGTCCTCTGCGACCACCTTTGGTCATACCGGATTTACCGGTACTTGCGTGTGGGCCGACCCACAAAGAGACTTGGTTTATGTTTTCTTATCGAATCGCGTTCATCCCACAAGAGACAATAACAAGTTAGCTCAGTTGCAGGTACGCGGAAAAATTCAGGATGCACTCTATAGCGCCATTGGAGCCGATCAATAAAAAAAGTTAGTTACCCGATCCCTGTTGAGGAGGCCTGGGTCCACGCGGGGGTCTAGGTCCGCGAGATGGTGGTCGAGAAGGGCCTCCGCTTCTGGGGGTGTTTCCATTTTGCGAGCCACCTGTTTGCGAAGGTCGGCTTTGAGAGGAACCACTTTGTTGGGGTCCTCGTTGTTGCGGACCGCGCTGCGGTTGATTTCGTTGCGGTGCTCCGCCTTCG
The DNA here is from genome assembly GCA_046093525.1 of Sphingomonadales bacterium. Classification (GTDB taxonomy): domain Bacteria; phylum Bacteroidota; class Bacteroidia; order Chitinophagales; family Chitinophagaceae; genus JJ008. The sequence goes on from JBJTFT010000153.1 coordinate 7,653, forward strand.
CGACGTGGCTGATCGTTGCGATTACCTTGTTGCTGTCTTCTCTTTTTCTGAGCAGCTTTATCGAGTGACTTGAGACTGATCTGTCCGACCAGTTCTACAAACTCAGGTTCTTCTTCTTTCGGTTTGGATGAAACGATCTCGACGGGTTCGAGTTCTTCGGGCCGTACGCCTTGTCGATTGAGTTCTTTGATCTTTTTTACGCGATCGATCGATAGCGGGTATTGCTTATTGCTGTCGGGTAAGGTATACCACATGAGATTTTTGAAAATATCCTTTTTGATTAAAAAGGCATTCCCCTTGGCTACCTGAAGTACATCACAGTTATCCGGAAAATGTTGTAATGCGTCGAGATAGGTATCGAGTTCGTAGTTAAGACAACATTTGAGTCGTCCGCACTGTCCGCTCAGTTTCGTTTGGTTGATCGATAAATTCTGATAACGGGCCGCTGCGGTGTTGACCGATTTGAAATCGGTGAGCCAGGTACTGCAGCAGAGTTCGCGTCCGCAACTACCGATACCGCCCACTTTTCCGGCTTCTTGTCGGGCACCGATCTGACGCATCTCTACTTTTACCTTGAACTCGTTGGCATATACTTTGATCAGTTCCCTGAAGTCGACCCGGCCATCTGCAATATAGAAGAACGTGGCTTTTCGGCCATCGGCCTGAATCTCGACTTGGCTGATCTTCATGTCGAGTCTTAATTGTTTAGCAATGGCACGACTGCGAATAACAGCTTCGGCCTCGCGGCTCTTGCTCTGTTTCCATTGTTCAATATCGCGATCGGTAGCAAGACGCAATACCTTTTTCATTTCCGGATGAAATTCCTTTACGCCCCTTTTCTTTAGTTGCAGTCGTACGATCTCTCCGGTCAGCGAAACTTCGCCCACATCAAAACCACTGACCCCTTCTACGGCGATCAGGTCTCCTTTTTCTAGTGGCTGTAAGGTAGGGTTCGTAAAAAAATCCTTTCGGGTACCCTGGCTAAAGCTGACTTCTATAACGCGGCATTGACTTTCGGTATCGGCCAGGGGAAGATTCTTGAGCCAGTCATGGGCATTCATACGGTTACAACCGCCGGAACTGCATCCCCCGTTACTTTTACATCCATTTGGTTTACTGCCAGTTGCAGTGCCACAGCCCGAAC
>JBJTFT010000154.1:0-4877 GCA_046093525.1 Sphingomonadales bacterium
CTCTTATCCCGGAGTAGAGTTGATTATTGGTCCGGATAATGAAGTGCTCACCAAGAGCCCCGCCAACATGATCGGCTATTATAAGGAGCCAGCATTAACTGCTGAAAGTTTTGAGAATGGATTTTTGAAAACGGGCGACGAAGGTCGTCTCGACGAAGAGGGATACTTGACCATCACCGGACGCATTAAAGACCTCTTTAAGACCAGTAAAGGAAAGTATGTAGCGCCGGCCCCTATCGAAAAGTTATTGTTAGAGCATGCCTTCTTTGCGCAAGTATGTGTGGTGGGCTCTGGCGAGTCGAGTGCACTGGCGCTATGTATGCTTAATGCCTCTTCGCTACCCGCAAAGGAAATCTACGAGAAGCTATCTGTCATTCGTCGCCAGGTAAATCAGCAACTCGAGTCACACGAACAAGTAGCCAAATTGGTCATCGTTCGAGAGGAGTGGACCATTGCCAACGGCTTCTTTACACCTACCTTAAAAATTCGTCGGGGTGTAATGGATACGCATTATGGTAGCTCCTATGCAAGTTGGCTGCGAAATGCGGATGATGTTATTTGGGAGTGATATAGCCCGAAGTAGCCTGTTTGAGGACCACATGTGTCAAACAGTAGCTGTTACCAGCTTTTCGCTCCTTCTATTTTAGTACGGCCAGCAATAGGCGCTCCGACGAAGGCAGCGCCGGAAGGTTTAGTGTTTTTCCATTAAAATATACAGCAATCACTTTTGTAGCGGCAGTAGGCAGTAATAGGTCTATCCCCCCAATAAATGGGGCCGATGCATATTGCTTTAGTACCTGACCTGTGCTGACACCATCTCCATCATCAAAAATAAAACTGGTAATGACCGTCCGGGAGGCGGGCGTTAGTGTCGAAGAACAAATAGGAACATTATTTACCGTTACTGAGTCGCGCCCGCCGATCATGGCCCCCGCAGCCGAATAGAGAACCAGTGCCGACTGGTCTTTTTCTTGCGGAATTTTTCCTAGCAGCGCACTCATGCGACTTCCTTCTGGAATGCCTCTCAAATATACCAATGGGTCATCGTAGGTAAATGAATGAAAAAAATAAGAGATCTTCTTTTTAGAGGGATCGGCAGGCGCTAATTCGATTTCGTAGGGTATTCCACTGGTTAATTTGACCGGGCCCCATTGTCCGGTTACCTCAGTTTTTATTTGTACTCCGGAGTTATTTCTTTTACGAAGTCCGGTTTTTTTATCGATCGCATGGATAGTGATCGTAGCTTCTTTGATCGGAGCGTTATCTCCCAGTAAAACAGCTTTTCCGCCAATGCTCACGGATGTCTTTGTGATTTTATCAATGCTCACCAATCCCTTAGAAGATTTATTTTCCGATGTCTTTTTTTTATCTCGGATTAAAAAATCGTGCATTGCACTAAGAGCACTGCTGCTTGTTGCCACCTGGTAATGATCTTCTTCTGTTAGTGCTACATTAACTGCTCCCTCTACAGCACCGGCTCCATTGCCGGCCACTCGATCGCCCGACGAGTAGATGTTCATGCATTGTTCATTGGGAAACCACGCATAGGCGCTTGTCCATTTTCGACTTCCAATATGAATATACCGGCCCACCTTTTGTGCTTGGGTGCTGTCTTTGAGTAGGCCTCTCACCAATCCTCCTCCGGCCGAGTGCCCTACCAAGTCAACTTGTGAAGCACCTGTGCTAGTCAATATCCTGTCTATCAATTGTACCAACGCCTGCTCATTCGATCTTCCATTACCGCTAACACTGTTCCAATCGTAGGCATAGAGCTGATCGTTGCAATAACCGTTCTCTCTAAAATAGCGAGCGGCATTCGACCAGGTATCTCCCGATGCCAGAAACCCATGTACAAAGATCACTGGTCGCAACGCTGGGTCGCATTGGGCGCTAGAAACAAAAGAAGGCAGCCATAGTAAACACAGTAATATTTTTTTCATAATGCCAAAATTAAAGTTGTGTAGATTAGCGCCGTCTTCTATTCTTTTTGAAGTTGTATAAGGTAATCGAACAAGTTCTCGCCACTGGAAAGGTTTAGTTTTTTTCGAAGACGATAACGGCTTATCTCGACACCACGTACAGAGATATTGAGGAGTTGAGCGATCTCTTTCGAAGAAAGGTTCATGCGTAGGTAAGCACAGAGTTTTAGTTCGCCGGGACTAATCTCTGGGTGCTTATTCTTTAGTACGATCACAAAGTCGCTGTGTACTTTGTCGAAGTGCTTGGCAAAATGGTCCCACTCCTGGTCGATCTGCTCGTCTTCGCTCAAGGTCTTGATCATTTTCTTGAGCTCTGTTTGCGCCTGTGTGTTGTCTACTCTTTTTGCCAATTGACTCAGTTCTGTCTTTATCTTCGAGATCAACTCCCCTTTTTTAACCAGGTGCATGGCAGATGAGGCCAGTTCTGAGTTTTTGTACTGTATCTCAGATTCAAGGTTCTCATTGCGTAGCGTCATCAATTCGTTCTCTGCCTTATTTCGTTCTAATTCGTGTATATAAAGAATTTTCTTTTGTTCTGCCTCGAAGGTTTCTTGTTGGGTCTTGAATTTCTGTTGCTGCCTTTTGTAGCCTGCGGTAATGGACAGAGTTAAGAGTACGAGATACACCGCCAAGGCGGGCTTGCTGGTGTACCAAGGGGGTAAGATCACAAATGAGAATTGATCGGCCGTCGATTCGGCACCAAGGTTATTGCGCACTTTAACCTCAAATCTGTAGTCTCCCTGCGGCAGATTCGTAAATTCTTTGTCGGTTCGCTTGCTCCACTCCGACCAGCGAGAGTCATAGCCGATCAGGCGGTAGGTGTACTCCAGCGATCCGGCATAGGGGTAGGGGGGTGCTGCAAATTCAAAGCGAATATTTTTCCAGTCATGGTCAACGTCCGAGGCTTTTTCTTTCTTATCGATGGGTCTGTATCCTCCAAAGATCAGGCTGTCGTATTGCTGTCCGATCCTGACACTTCGAATGCTGATGCCCAATTGGGGTTTTTGGTTCTTGTATTTTTCGAAGTTGAGATGGTAGATGCCTGTTTCGCCTGCTAGAAAAATATTATTCTTATCGTAGGGATAAATGAATTCAAATCCGCTCAGTAGTCTGTTATTGAACTCGGGCAGGTAGGTTACTTTAGCTTTTTCGGTGGACGCGAATTCGATCACTCCCAGGTTTTTCTCATGAAAGAACCAGATGTTTCCGTTTGCATCCTCTTTTAAATAGCGGATGCTTTGACTGCCCAATAGATCTTTAAAATCACTGGCCACTACATAACTGTCCGATGCAGGCTCGTATTGATAAACGCCTTGCTCGGTAGCGGCCAGTATTTTTTCTTTGACCTTAAAGATGTGGTTATTCAGTAAAGAGGGGAGTCCCTTTTGTACATCATATTTACCCACTTCTGTGGTGCTGTCGGCTTTTTTATGAATCCGAAAAATACCATGATACGGATGCGATATCCAAATATTTTGCTGGGCATCCATTGTCAGGTAGCGAGACGATTCGTCGAAAGAGGGTACCGCTGCGATCGGTGCAAACGTGCCGGCTCGAAACGAAAAGTACTGCACTCCCTTATAGTTTCCGGCGATCAGCTCGTTGCTGGGATAAGTGCCACTGGTTGGTAAAAAGTTCCAAAATCCCGTTACGTTACTCAGCAGGGTGCTACTGATACCTTCGATACGAAAAGCGCCTTCGTGATGTCCCAGCAGAATTTGATTATTTACCTCTTGCAATGACCATACTTGTCCGGTGGTATTGGCGATGGGAAAAAAATCTCCCTGGCTAAAGCTTAGATCTTGTTTGTCTTGCAACGTGGTTACATAAGCGCCATTCGAGGTGCCGATATATAATTTTCCATCCCGAATCAAGGTAGTGTATCCGGCGGCCTTTTGTTCACCGGGCAAGATCTGTTTGATCGCACTGTTGAAGGCAATAAAATCGATCCCGTTGTCGAGCCCCAGCCAAAGGTTGTCATCTCGATCGGCAAAGACACTTAGTACATTGTTATTTTGTAGTCCTTCTCTAGATGAGAAATGTTGTATCAGGTTCGCTTGGTTATCTACTATGTATACACCCCCATTACTAGTGCCCAGCGCAATACGGTTATCATCGATCTTCGACGTGGAATAGATTCGGTCTGCCTTCAGCTGACGGGCCAACAAAGTTGTTAGAGGTGCAAGTAGTTCTTTATTGCCCCAGAATAGACCGTTTTTTTGTGTCGCGATCAATAAGCGCCCACCTTGCACCGATAAGATGCCTGTGACCACATCGTTTGCGGGTAGTGGATTACCGTTTTGTAAGGCCCTCCACGCGCTATTCTCAAATATCATCAGCCCCTTCTCAAAGTCTTGGGCATACAAGCGGTTATTGCTGACACCCATGTATCCCCACTCGGCGGGCGCTTTGTAAACGGCAAAGGCTTTACCTGTAAATCGCAGTATGGCACGCGAGGTTCTAAACCAGACCTCATTCTCAAGACTTACTATGTCCCAAACATCCCCAAACGATTGGTTCGATGCCGGAATAAGATGAGTAAGCGACTGGTAATGAAGCCGACCAGATGGCCCTGCCGAAAAATAGCCCAGTTCATCTTGCCCTCCCACATAGATGCGCTGGTCGTTGCCAATGACCAGCGAGCGGACAATGGTTCGGTTCGGAAGTGGGTACAGATTCCAAAAATTTCCGTCGTAGCAAAGCAGGCCTTCGTTGTTGGCTATATATATTATACCGGCATTGTCTTGCTGTATCTCCCAGTTTTGGAGACCAGCCGCATATGTTTTTTTAGGATAATTGACAATATCGGGTAGGCCAATGGTGTTTTGAGCATAAAGGCCCAATACCAGCGAGAAAAGGCAAAAGAGGGTTAGGAAGGGTCTCATAGGTGATGTAATG
>JBJTFT010000155.1:0-4696 GCA_046093525.1 Sphingomonadales bacterium
CCATTGGCTGATCTTACATGGTCGCTACACTTGTATGGCCCGCAACCCACATTGTGCTGCTTGCGGAATACGATCTCTTTGCCGGTATTATACAAAAGAGCAAAAAGGAGCTGCTAAAAACTAGATTGCTTCTACGTAGGGGGTAATGACCGAAATCGCGGAGATGAGCAGTAGGAGGCAACCGCTAGTTAGAGCATCCGTTGCAGCTGCTCTACCAATTCGGTCTTGGTAATAGGCACTCCCATCACTTTATTATAGCCTTTGGCATCGACCAAATACACATCGCGGATGATCTTGATGAGTTGGCCACTATTGATCTCCGGGATCAACACCTGTTCAAAATTGCGAAGAAGGCTGCCCAAATTTTTGGGGAACGGACGAATGTAGCGAAGATGTGCATGACTAACGGCGTGCCCTTGTTGTTGTAAGACCGATACCGCCGATTTGATGGCCCCATAAGTAGAGCCCCATCCCAATACCAAGATCTTTCCGGACGCGGGTCCACTATCGAGCTGCTGTTCGGGAATATGATCGGCAATGCGGTCTACTTTCTCTTGGCGAATATTGACCATCAACTGGTGATTCTCGGGCTCGTAGTTGACGTTACCCGTAATATTTTGCTTCTCGAGACCCCCAATGCGATGTTCAAGCCCGGCCGTTCCGGGCAGAGCCCAGGGTCTTGCCAACTTTTCGTCTCGCTGGTAGGGTAAATATTTTTCTTCTCCCTCGGCGAGTTCGGTCTTAAATTTTACTTCGATGGACGGAAGGTCCTTGGTTTGCGGATAACGCCAGGGTTCTGCCCCATTGGCAATATAGCCATCACTCAAAAACATGACCGGAGTCATGTGTTGCACGGCAATGCGTACTGCTTCGTAAACCGCATTAAAACAGTCGGCCGGTGTAGAGGCGGCAATAACAGGCATCGGACATTCTCCATTTCGTCCATAGTAGGCCTGCATCAAATCACTTTGCTCGGTCTTGGTGGGTAGTCCGGTAGAGGGACCTCCGCGTTGAATATTGATGATGAGCAGGGGAATTTCGAGCATCACAGCAAGACCCATGGCCTCTCCTTTTAACGCAATACCCGGACCACTCGATGTGGTCACACCCAACGATCCACCATAGGAGGCTCCAATGGCAGAGGTGATGGCTGCGATCTCGTCTTCGGCCTGAAAGGTTCTGACACCGAAATTTTTATACTTCGAAAGGTCATGTAAAATATCGGAGGCGGGTGTAATAGGATAAGAACCCAAGAACAACGGGAGACCCGATTTTTGAGAAGCAGCGATCAACCCCAGTGATAAAGATTGATTGCCCATGATGGACCGATACGAACCGGGCTCCATCTTAGCGCGCTCCACCGAATAAGTGGTATGAAAGGTCTCGGTGGTATCGACATAATTATATCCGGCCTGTAATACCTTGATATTACTATCTAGAATGTCGGGCTTTTTAGCAAACTTCTCTTTTAAGAAATTGAGTGTATTGGCCATGTCGCGTCCGTACATCCAATAGAGAAATCCAAGTACGAACATATTCTTGGCTCGGTCCTTTTCTTTCATCCCCAACGGAGCGTCCTTCAAAGACTCACGGGTCATTTTGGTAACGTCCATGCGAATGAGCTCGTAGTTGGCGAGCGATCCGTCATCGAGTGGGTTGACCCCCTCGGGATAATTGGCCAGTCGCAGGTTCTTGGCATCGAAACCATCGGTGTTGGCAATGATCTTGCCTCCTTTCTTAAGCGTTTTGAGATTTACTTTAAGCGCCGCGGCATTCATGGCCACCAGCACATCGCAACTATCACCGGGCGTAAAGACCCGATCGGAAGAAAATCGTAACTGAAATCCGCTCACACCGGGCAATGTTCCCTGGGGAGCTCGAATCTCGGCCGGAAAGTCTGGAAAAGTAGCCAGGTCGATTCCCAGTAATGCCGTGTTAGTAGTAAACTGGCTGCCGGTTAGCTGCATACCATCGCCGCTGTCTCCGGCGAATTTGATGACCACATCCTGAACTATCTCTTGCTTACGGCTCATTTATTTTAGAAGGCTGAACTATTACGAATTTAGCTATTATTTTGTTTTAACTGTCCCATCCATACCCGGCGGCCCTGCCATTTTCTGACGATCATCATCAATCCCACAAAAATAAAAAAGAAAGGACCGGCAAACCCTAGCAAGGCAATATAGCGGGTACCATAAAACTTCTCCATCGGGCGACGCAGTCGCTCAGCGATCAGGTACATGCCGGGTACCAACAACAGGGTTAAAAAGAAAGAAAAGATCAGTCCAAAAATGATGGTCCAACTCAGCGGGCCCCAAAAGACCACACTGTCTCCACCAAAGAAGATGTTAGGGCGACCTTGCTGAAAGAGACCGGCAAAATCGATGTTGAATCCTACCGCCAAGGGTAACAACCCCAAGATGGTAGCCACTGCCGTAAGCAACACGGGAATGATCCGGATCTTACCGGCCTGTATAGCGGCCTCGCGGGTACGATAGCCTCTGGTGCGAAGCTCATCGGTAAACTCGATCAACAAAATACCATTCTTGATGACGATACCAGCCAACCCTACGATACCCACGCCCACCATAATAGAGGCCAGCGTGATACCGCTAAGGGCATACCCCAAAAAGACACCGATGACCGAGAAGAAAATTTCGGTAATTACAATAAAGGGTTTACTCATGCTATTGAACTGCAACACCAGTATTAAAAAGATAATGCCGATAGCCATAATCAATGCGGTTCCCAAGAAAGCCTGGGTGGCCTTTTCTTGCTCGCTTTGTCCACTCTGTTTGATGACCACGTTGTCGGGCAGCGAATTATTTTGCCTAAAATCGCCGATGCGGTCGGCCAATTCCGCATTGATCCGAGTTACCTGTGTAGGGTCTGTGACACTACTTTGCAGCTGAATGGTGCGGCGCACGTTCTTACGTTTAATACCTCCGGCCGTATTGGTGTAATTGAGCGAGGCAACGGCCCCCAGCGGCACCGACTTGATCTGCATGGTATTCATGTCCATAAAGACGATGCGCATATTGAGCAGATCCTCAACATTGCCCCGATACTGAGGCCCATAACGTAACTGGATCTTATACTCATCTTCGCCATCTTTGACCTTACTGACCTCTTTACCGAATTGGGCCGTGCGAAGGGCCATACCGATCTGTGCGGTACTAATGCCCTCCATGGTGCCTCTGGCACGATCGACCGCAATGGTGATCTCGGGATTATTGAGATCGACATCGGCCTTTAAACTGGAAATTCCTTCGACCTTATTTTTATCGAGATACTGCAACAATCGAGTTGATACCTGGGCCAGTTCATCAAAATCATCCCCCACTATCTCTATGTTGACCGGTGGATCGGTGGGCGGTCCATTGGTTTCTTGGTCGACCTCAACGCTTACACCGGGAATACCTTGAACGGCTTCACGAATAGCCGTAAGGTAGGGTGCAGAAGATTTACCGTGACGTTTTTCGAATTCCACGAACGACACCTGAATACGTCCTAAGTGGGGTTGTACACTACGATTATTATCGCGGGGATTGTTAGCACTGACCGCCACATTACTAATAACGCTTTCTACGATGGAACCTTCTTGCCCCGGTGGTTGATCTTGCAATACCTTGATCACTCGTTTTTCGAGTACCCGGGTAATACTATCGGTATACTCCACATCGGTTCCAACCGGTAATTTGGCATAGACATAGACAAAATTGGGATCGCCCGACGGAAAGAAGGTCATCTTATTGCCGCGCAGCATCAGTAATACAATGGAGATGATGAATAGAACAAATAGCGAAGCGAACATTTTTACCGGACGAGTTCCCACCAATAACCAACGAAGCAATCGCTCGTAGCGCGCCATCAATGAAGGAAGCGTATGATGCTGGAAACGATAGATCCATCCTTTCAATACATAGGCATAGAAGACCATCAGGGCAGCCAACATCAGTAAGAAATTAGCTGTTCCATGAAAACCAGTCAGGTGAACCAAGCAGCCACCGATCAAAAAGACCGACCACCATTTACTACGGAACACCGCTTTTTTGGAATGTGATTCCATGGATTCTTCTGGCTTCATAAAGCTGACCGCAAAGACCGGATTAAAAATAAAGGCCACGATCAGCGAAGCCGCCAGCGTAAGAATAAGCATGGTGGGCAAATAGATCATGAACTTTCCGATAATGCCCTTCCAAAAAAGAAGCGGAAAGAAAGGGGCCAGCGTAGTAGCCGTACCTGCTAACACCGGAATAAACACTTCGCCCGCTGCCTCTTTAGCACTACGAATAATAGGCACCTTGCCATTATTAAAGATGCGGTGGGTATTCTCGATTACCACAATGGCATCGTCTACGATAATGCCTAGTCCAAAGAGCAAGGCAAAAAGTACAATAAAATTCAAGGTTACGCTTCCTCCTACGATCGCATCGGCCAGCGGCAAGAATAAAAAGGCAACGAATACGCTAAGAGGCACACTCAGGGCCACAAAGAAGGCATTGGTTACCCCCATAAAGAACATCAAGATCAACAGTACCAAAACGAATCCAATAATGATCGTATTGATCAGCTCATTGAAAGATGTGCGGGTTCCCTTGCTTTGATCGCCGGTAAAGACCACCTTGAGGTCTTGCGGTAATTCATTTTTTTCTTGCAGCGAAGCGATCACTTCTTTTACTCCATCGGCCGTGCT
>JBJTFT010000156.1:0-6265 GCA_046093525.1 Sphingomonadales bacterium
GCTCGCCATGGAAAGCTGAAGGCCGACGACACGCAAGGAGGCACTTTTACCCTTACCAACGTAGGAACCTTTGGGTCACTGATGGGTACTCCCATCATCAATCAACCCCAGGTAGCCATTCTAGCCGTGGGTGCCATAAAAAAACGTCCCGTGGTCGTAGAGACCCCGGCCGGAGACTCCATTGCCATCAGACATATGATGTATCTGAGCATGAGTTACGATCACCGCATTGTGGACGGAAGTCTGGGAGCCACTTTTTTGACAGCTGTCGCCAAAGAGTTAGAGAGCTTCGATCCTGGAAGAGAGCTCTAACTGATCGTCACTCCTCTGGCGTTGTAGTGTCTAGACCCCAATCTCTTCCTTTGTTAAGGGCAGGAACTCCTTCTGTTAGCCAACGAGCCGGCTTTTCTCCTTTGAGCAACCAATCGAAGAACTGTTGTTGCCGAATCGAAATATCTTTTTGATTCTTTCGTTCGCGCAGGTTATGGGCTTCTCCATTGTAGTTGAGCATCCACACCTGCTTACCCAGCCTTCGCATACCGGTAAATAGTTCTATGCCCTGGTACCAGGGAACGGCCCCGTCCGCGTCATTGGCCATAATAACCATGGGCGTTTTAACCTTGGGTAAATGAAACAGCGGTGAGTTGGCTATGTAGAGATCAGGTCTCTCCCATAAGGTAGCCCCAATACGACTTTGAGAGACCTCGTACTGAAATTGCCTATTGATTCCACTCTCCCACCGAATACCGCCATAAGCGCTCGTCATATTGGCCACCGGCGCTCCGGCCCAAGCGGCTTTAAAGATATTTGTCATTGTCACCAACTGGGCTACTTGAATGCCACCCCAACTCTGCCCCTGTATGGCCATATTGCGTGCATCTATGTAGGGTAATTTGGATAGACTATTGGCAGCACTTACAACATAGTTGTAACAACTTTTGGCAGGATACCCTTTTGTATAAAAAATGTCGGGAGAAAAGACAAGGTAGCCACGGCTTACATAAAAAGAAACATTTAAACGACTTCCTGTAGGGGTGGGTGGAATATAACTGTGTAGCGTTTCGGTATGCGTCTCGTAGAAATAAAAAATAACGGGATATTTTTTCGAAGGATCAAAATCCTCAGGACGGTACAGAATTCCTTGCGCGGGCTTTCCGTCGAGCGCCTTGTAGCGGTACAATGTGGCGGTACCCCAATTGTATTGCTGTTGTTGGGGATTGATCCACGAGATGCGACGCTCGGCCCCTTGCCCAGCAAATCCGGCACCCAGTTCCCATACATGCAAATCGGGCGATTGCTCGTACCGTTCTTTGGTATAGGCAATTACCGGTGCACGCAGCGCTTTTACCGGCAACCCATAGGCGAACGAGCCTGCCTGGCGATCTACAAATCGAAGTCGGCCGCTGTCCCACGCGGCAACCGCAATACCCGCATCTCGGTTTACTTGCTGTTGATAGCGCCAATACAGTGACCCCTGTTGCGGCACATAGGCTTGTTCGGGATCTAACGAAATGTACCGATAGTTCTCTTTTTGTGAACGCCCCACCTCGGTGATGTTTTTGGCAGCTTTGGTAGCAGTAATGCTCACCTTCCACGCATCATAGCGATCGTAGATCAATACGGCCGTATCACCGGGTAACCATCCGGCCATTCCATAGGGAAAGGCAGGCCCTGGCATATCGTGCAACTCATCATACAATGGGTAAGGGATAGAACGAGTAATCGTGCGTACACTGGCCCCATCCCAACTCTGATATTGAAGCAGATCGGCATCGTACCAAACCAATGCAGTTCCTTTGGGAGAAACAGAAGCCGCAAAGATGTTTCCATTCAGGTCGGCCTTAATTAGCTGTCGCTGCCCCGTCATTACATCGATGCGATAAATATCTTTTTTGGTAGCGGCCGTCCACTGAAAGGGTATGCGCTTTCCATAGTCACTGGCCGCATATACCCAAGGATTATCGTCGAATTTGGGAACATAGACCGTCTCGGTCTCCGGAGTACCCAACTGCACAAGCCGACCACGATCGATATGATAGACGGCCAAATAGGAGCGCTCCTGATTTCTTTTTAAATCGTAGAGCTGTTGGGTTTGCAAATAATCATCTTTGTAATGCCAGATGTCGACCTTTACCTGCTCGGCCTCGGGAGTGCTGGTATCTTTTGCTGGAACAATGGGAGCGGTGCCGAAATACAAACGTTTACCCGACTCGCTAAAACGTAGATCGGCGAACTCGCTGATGGTCATGCCGAGCTTCATCCCCACCGTATTGCGATCGGCAATGGCCATTGCTGTATCGGTACGATGATCGTGATGGTAGAGTCTGTAATACTTGACAAGTTCTTTGGGTCGGGCATCGCGCTCGGCCACAAAGGCCAGCTGACTGCCATCGAGAGCGAAGGTGAACTTTCTGATGTCGTTAGCCCCTCGTAAAATAGTATCCACCTTTAATCCGTTCGCCTGAACCAGTAGGACCAAAGTCTTACTGAGAGAGTCCTTACTATTTCTGGCCTGCTCTGCGACCAGCCTGCCTCCTTTCTTTGAGAGTTGAAACTCGGTAATGCGAGGTAGTGTCAGACGAACTCCACTGCCGGGTTGCAAGATCAGCAGATCGGATGGTGATTCTCCCCCTTCGATCGCTTTCTCGGCACTTTCGAAATGAAGGACCACCCATCCCTCCTCTTCGGAAGGCATCTTAAACGAGCGTACATTGGCAAATTTTACGGCACTATCTTTCCCTAACTCCAATATACCTACCGAATCTTTGGGCATTTCCTCCGGTTTTTTCTTTTTATTTCTGGCCTCCTTAATGGCCGCATAGAACGGCTTGATCTTATACACCACATAGCGATTGTTGTAACTGATTACGGCACCATACCCCCGGGGGATCTCGCGACGATAGTCCGAGCGAAGCGATTGTAGCACCAAGGTTCCATCGCCCTCTTGCACATCGATGGTAAAAACGGCCCAATTTCCATCGGCACTCACTGTTTTTTCGCCTATTCGCTGCCAGCTGTCATAGACGTGATGGTCCAGCGGTTTTTTTTGTGCCAGCAGCGAGCTGGTCAAAAGGATCGGAAACAAAAACAGAAATCGTAGGGTTTGCATAAATGATCGTTATGTTGATCTAAGATAATTTAAACAATTTAGAAAGCGTATTGTTATGTCGATCATCTACCCGCTATGAAAAAACTACTGTTTCTTACACTGCTGGTCGCCACCCTCCAAAGCAGCTTTGCGCAAGGGCTGGGAACTGTGGTCGGCACCATTACCGACAAGAATTCACTGACGCCCCTGGCCGGTGCGACTGTTAGAATAGAAGGCACTTCGTTGGCCACCGTTACCGACTCGACGGGCCGGTTTCGGATAACAGGCATCATGCCCAAAACATACACCCTTCGGATCAGTTCGATCGGGTTTGTCGAGCTCGCCTTGTACAACACCGTCATCACTGTCGGAAACGAATTGAACCTGACCCTTCAACTCGAGGCGGTAGCTACAAAATTGGCGGAGGTTACCGTCAGCTCAAGCAGAAAAACGGCCATTGCTGCAAGCTTAGAGACGCCGCTCAGTGTTCAAAAACTCACAACAGAAGAGATCCGCAGTAACCCCGGGGGCAACTTTGATGTATCGCGCGTGATCCAGGCGCTGCCAGGGGTCGGTGGAACGGCCGGCAGCGTGGGCGGCTATAGAAATGATATCATCATTCGTGGTGGAGCCCCCAATGAGAACGTGTATTACCTGGATGGCATCGAGATCCCGGTTATCAACCACTTTGCGACGCAGGGCAGCGCCGGCGGACCCACGGGCATGCTCAACGTGAGTTTTTTAGAAGAAGTGAAACTTAGCTCCTCTTCTTTTGATGCACGTTTCGATAACGCCCTTTCTTCGGTGTTGCAATTTCGCCAGCGAAATGGAAATCCTAATCGGGTACAAGGAAACCTTCGACTCAGCGCCACCGAACTAGCTACGACCCTCGAAGGACCCCTCTCTTCTAAAACTACTTTTCTAGCCTCGGCTAGACGATCGTACTTACAATTACTTTTTAAGGCGATCGACCTGCCGATACGACCCAATTACTGGGACTTTCAATACAAGATCTCACACCGCATCAACAAAAAAACCACCCTGACCTTTTTAGGACTCGGCGCTATCGATGACTTTAGTTTCGGGGCTCCGCGCGAAGCCACGCCCGAAAAATTATATATACTCGATGCGACTCCTGCCATTCAACAATGGAACTACACCGTTGGCGTAAGCGTGCGAAAGCAAATACCGGGGGGGTATTGGAACCTGGCCCTCAGCAGAAATATGTTCGATAACGCGATCGAAAAATTCGATGGTAACAATACCCAAGACGAAACCAAAAAAAGGACCGGCATCAATTCGCAAGAGATAGAGAACAAAGTACGGTTTGACGTAAACAAGACCTTACGGGGGGTAAAAATAGCCTATGGGGGGGTCGTGCAGTATGTCAAAAGCAACAACAACTCCTTTATTCGCATTCGCCAAGAACTGAGAGACGGGGCAGGCAACCTGATTCAACCCGCCGTGGTCTCCTCCTATCTATCGAACATAGATCTGTGGAGAACCGGCGCCTTTGTACAAGTGAGTAAACGAATGGCACAAGACCGGCTGAGTGTAAGTGGAGGTTTGCGAACGGACATGAACAGCTTTACGCAAACAGGCGACGACCCGCTTAGAACACTTTCTGCCCGCGTTGGTCTTTCGTATGTACTAGCCGATAAATGGACACTGAATGCGTCTGTTGGCGATTATTATAAACTTCCAGTTTATACCATACTCAGCTTTCGCAACAACCAGGGGCAACTGGTTAACCGAAATACCGATTACACCAGAAGTTCACACCTGGTCATTGGAACGGAATTCTTGCCGGCGCCCTCTACCCGCTTTACACTCGAAGCATTTTATAAGCGATACGACCACGTTCCCGTATCGATAAGGGATGGCATTTCGTTAAGCAATCTGGGCGGAGACTTTAATGCGGTGGGCAACGAAGCGGTCCGCACCGACGGGCAGGGTTACAGTTATGGTCTTGAATTTTTCGCTCAACAAAAACTGAGCAAGCGTTTCTTTGGCACGCTTTCCTATACCTTTTTTATAAGTCGCTTTAGTGGCGCCGATAAAAAAATGATGGCCAGCGCCTGGGATAACCGGCACCTACTCTCTTTTATTGGAGGATACAAAATGGGAAAGAACTGGGAGATCGGCATCAAGTTCCGCTACCAGGGAGGAGCCCCCTTTACGCCCTTCGACATGGCGCAATCGCAGCTCAATTACCTGACATTGGGTACCGGTGTTTTGAATCTTTCACAGCTCAACAGCCAACGCCTGGGCGCTTTTCATGCAGGCGATATTCGCATCGACAAGAAATGGAACTGGCGAAAGACCACCTTCGATCTCTTTTTAGACATCACGAACTTCTATGGCGCCAAGAGTCCCGCTTTTCCACAGTTTACATTCAGGAGGAACGAAACGAATACAGGCTTTTTGACCACCAATGGCCAGCCGATCAATCTCAACGGATCGAATGCCATTCCCCTTATTTTGGCTAACGAGGACGGTACCCTGATTCCTACCCTTGGCTTTATTATTGAATTCTAAGAGCGCTTATTTCTGAAATACACCAACAGAGCATGCAGGCTAAGGGCCAACAAGATCAGGGAAAGTCCGGCATAGAAGCCGCTATTCAACAATTGATCCTCGCGAAAAAAGATAAAAGCCAACAGGATCCCATATACCGGCTCAAGGTTATAGCTAAGGTTGACGGTAAAGGCAGAGAGCTTCTTTAAAGCGGCACCCGAGAGTTGAAAAGCCCAGACCGAGCAGACCCAAGAAAGCACGAGCAACCAGAGCAGATCGTCTACACTGGGCAACAACCGAAACGAAGAGAAAGTACGTTGATAGAACGGAATCAACGCAGCCATAAACAAGAACCCACCCAACTGCTGCCACACGAGCATGCTCTCTACATTGGTCCTCTTCAATATTTCTCTATTGAAGATCGGAAACAGCGAAGCCAGCAGGGCAGAGATCAGACCAATGGCGATTCCCAGGGTATAGCGCGTATCGAAGTGAAAGATGATGTAAACGCCCGCAAGGGTCATCAATCCCAAAAGCAACTCGATGACATTGAGCGATTTTTTTAAAATAAGCGGCTCGAACAAAGCCGTAAAAAATCCAATGGCCGCAAAACAAACCAGCGCAATGGAGACGTTCGCATACTTGATCGCCCCATAGAAT
>JBJTFT010000157.1:0-2793 GCA_046093525.1 Sphingomonadales bacterium
CTATATAAATAGCCTGTAGGATTATTAGGATTACAAATCAGGATCGCCTTGGTGCGAGGTGTGATCTTTTTTTCAAGTTCCTCAATAGGGGGCAGGGCAAATCCGCTCTCAATGGAGGACGTGATCGGAACAACGGTCACGCCCGCTGCGCAAGCAAACCCATTGTAATTGGCATAAAAAGGTTCCGGTATAATAACTTCATCGCCCGGGTTTAGGCAGGTAAAGAAACCGAACTGAATGGCCTCGCTGCCTCCTGCGGTCACAATAATTTGGTCTTTAGTTACCGCGATCCCGTTTCGCTGGTAATACTCCACTAATTTTTTTCGATACGATTCATTGCCGGCACTATGACTGTACTCGAGTACGGGTATCGGGGTATTGCGTACCGCCTCTAACACCGCGGGTGGTGTTTCTATGTCAGGTTGACCAATGTTTAGATGATATACTTTGATCCCTTTTTTCTTGGCGGCTTCTGCAAAGGGAACCAGTTTACGAATGGGAGAGGCGGGCATTTCAAGACCGCGTTTGGCAATAGTTGGCATAGCGCAAAGTTAAGCAAGAGCCATAGTATGCAAACCAATACCTTTGCGCCAGTTAGCATGAAAGCGAGACTATTTTTTCTTTTTCTTTTTGCAGGGGTTTGCGCGGGAGACGTGCAGGCACAAGTATGCACCGGAAGCTTAGGTGATCCTGTCGTTAACATTGATTTTGGAACGGGTGCTGCACCCGCCAGTTTTACGGCACCGGGCTATCAGCTGACTACCTCGGCCTGTCCCAATGATGGATTTTATAGTATCACTACTTCGCAATCCAACTGTGGCAGGCAGTGGCACACGGTCAGCAGCGATCATACCGGAGGCGGTGCTTTCATGATGGTCAACGCATCGCAAACTCCAGGTGATTTTTTTGTGCAGACGCTCAGCAATCTTTGTCCCAACACCACGTATGTGTTCTCCGCTTGGGTACTCAATGTGGTCAATAATCCTGCCCTCATCAAACCTAATCTGATGTTCAGGATCGAGGCGGCAGATGGAACCGTCTTGGCGCAGCACGCCACCGGCGATATTGAGGTTTTTTCACAGCCCACCTGGCAGCAGGTTGGGTTTTCTTTTACCAATAGTATTTCCAGTGCGCCTGTCACCTTACGAATTACCAATAATGCGCCCGGCGGGCAAGGGAACGATCTGGCTCTCGATGATATTAGTTTTCGGGCTTGCGGACCCTTGGTGGGGGCTACGGCGGTAGGGCTGGGCGATACGATCCGGGTTTGTTATCCCGACCAGCGGTCGTACAGTTTGCAGGCGCAGGTGTCGGCCTCTTCTTCCTCCACCGCCTATCAATGGCAGTTGAGTCGAGATACCGGAAGAACCTGGACAGATATAGCAGGGGCAACCTCGCTACAGTATGCCCGCACTGCAACCGAAGCCGGTTTGTTTTTGTATCGTCTGGGTGTTGCGCCTCCTTCATCCATAGCCACCCCCTCTTGTCGCATCAACAGCAACATTCAGTGGATCGATGTATTTGACTTGCCACAGTCGCAGGCCGGCCCCGACATGGTCAAGTTCGGGGGTAGACCGGTGCGTTTACTGGCCACGGGCAATCAAGAGACGGGTACTCGCTACGCGTGGACACCTGTTACAGGGCTCTCTGACCCAACTATATTGAGCCCTATGGCCGATCCAGCGCAGACCACTGAATACACCTTAACGGTAACCACTCGCCACGGGTGTGTAAGCACAGACCGCGTAAAAGTAGAGGTGGTGGCTTCTTTGTTTGTTCCCAATGCCTTTACTCCGAACGGAGATGGCAAGAACGACCGCTGGGTTATTCCCTACTTGAATGCAGCGTTAGGTGCACTGGTTACTGTATACGACAGGGCAGGGCAGGTGGTCTATCAATCGCGCAGCAATGCAGTTGCCTGGGATGGTACTTACAAAGGAGTTCCCTTGTCTACGGGAATTTATATCTACCAGATTATTTTACCCGATGCTGCTCCGTTAAAGGGGACGGTATTTTTGCTCCGATAAAAAAACCCTCCGCAAGGGGAGGGTTTAGCATTTTTTAAAGCAGCGCTTTTAAGACTTTGGAGCCGATTTAGTTCCTTGCTTTTGCAATTCAGCATAAGCCTCTGCACTCAAAACTTCGCCTACGATCTTTACGATCTTTACTTCATCAATGCCGGCAAACTTAATATTTACATCCTTGGTAAAAGGAGCAACGGCTGCGGCATTATATTGAACTTTCAATTTAGCAGAAGCGCCGGGTTGAATGGGCTCGGTAATTTTCTCGGGTGTGGTACATCCGCAGCTGGCCCAGCTGTTCTCTACCACCAGGGGCTTGTCGCCAACATTCTTGATCTCGAAAGCGTAGGTAACGGGCTCACCTTGTTTGATCTTTCCAAAATCGTGCTTTTCAGTGTTCATTTTAACCGTTGCATCAACCTTGGTTTGAGCAAATGCACCAACAGAAAAGACCAGCATCAGGGAAGCGAATAATATCTTTTTCATAACAATGAATTTATAAAACAAATATAGCAAAAACCCCGGCAGAACGCAAAATCACCCCCTTTGCCCCCACGTTTTTAGCATTTCTATAACCCCGTCCTTTCTTCTTATTTTTGCGGCATGAAAGACCAGCACCCTGACCATCTGTCGTACGACCTTTTTAAACAAGAGGTTGTCAGGGACTTCCGTACTGCCTGTTTGAGCCGCGAGATCAGCTTATTGGGGCGCAAAGAGGTCCTCGGTGGTAAGGCCAAATTTGGAATTTTTGGGGATGGAAAAGAAGTGGCCC
>JBJTFT010000158.1:0-3530 GCA_046093525.1 Sphingomonadales bacterium
GCGATATAAGGTCCTTTTTTAATCGAACGAGCCATATAGATTGTCGTTGTGTTAGAAAATTATTTAGACAGTTTTTTTCCATTCTTACGCTGGAGAATTGGCAATGCGTATGCGGAGGTAACCACTAATGAGCCGGAAAAAAGCCTGATCGAGGCAAAGCCTCGTACCGGTGGTCGTAACTCGTCGGGGCATCTTTCGATGCGCTACCGCGGCGGTGGACACAAGAAAAAATACCGCATTATCGATTTCAAGCGTAATAAGACCGGTGTAGCAACGGTTGAATCTATTCAATACGATCCCAATCGTACTGCCTTTATCGCGCTGCTCGTCTATGCCGACGGTGAAAAACGTTATATCCTGGCGCCCCAGGGATTGCAAGTGGGTGCTAAAGTTGAAAGTGGTGCCACAGTAGCTCCTGAGGTGGGCAATGCACTTCCGATGCGCAACATGCCGCTGGGTACCAATGTGCACAATATCGAGATGCAACCCGGCCAAGGCGGTAAACTCGCTCGTAGTGCCGGTTCTTCAGCTCAGCTTTCTAACAAAGAAGATCGTTACGCTGTACTTAAAATGCCCAGCGGAGAACTTCGCAAGGTGCTGATCGATTGCTATGCTACCGTAGGCGTAGTGAGCAACAGTGATCATAGTTTGCAGAGTATGGGTAAGGCCGGCCGCAATCGCTGGAAGGGGATTCGCCCTCGCAACCGTGGGGTAGCCATGAACCCGGTCGATCACCCGATGGGGGGTGGTGAGGGTAAGGCCTCCGGAGGTCAGCCTCGCAGCAGAAACGGACAATACTCGCGCGGTCTCAAGACCCGTACGGTGGGTAAGTCCAGCGACAAGCTGATCATCCAGCGTAAGAACGGAAAAAAACTGTCTAAATAATTTTCTAACACAACGACAATCTATATGGCTCGTTCGATTAAAAAAGGACCTTATATCGCTACCCATCTCGAAAAGAAAGTGGTAGCCATGAATGACGGCAAGACCAAGAAAGGAGTGATCAAGACTTGGAGCCGTCGCTCTACCATCAGTCCTGATTTCGTGGGACACACATTTGCCGTGCACAATGGCAATAAGTTCATCCCTGTGTATGTAACCGAATTTATGGTGGGTCACAAATTGGGTGAGTTTGCCCCAACCCGCCAGTTCAAAGGTCACTCTAAAAAAGAATCGTAATTCAAGAAACTAATTATCATGGAAGCAGTCGCTAAACTGAGAAATTATCCCACTTCGCCCCGCAAGATGCGCTTGTTGGCCGATATGATCCGTGGCCAAAAAGTAGAGAAAGTGCTGGCCCAATTGGAGCACAATCCAAAGCATCCTGCCGTTCCCTTGCGTAAGCTGGTGTTGAGCGCTATCAGTAACTGGAAGCAAAAGAACGAGGGTGGGGATGAGAGTGCCTTGGTCATCAAGACCATTTTTGTGGACGGTGCCCGTAGCCTGAAAAGAATGCGTCCGGCTCCACAAGGTCGTGGCTATCGTGTTCGTAAGCGTAGCAACCACGTGACTGTGATCGTCGATACAAAGGAATCTAAATCATCAAACGAATAACTTACACCAAACATGGGTCAGAAAGCAAATCCGATTGGTAATCGTTTAGGCATCATCCGCGGATGGGAGTCTAACTGGTACGGCAACAGAAAAGATTTTGCCGGAAAGCTGATCGAAGATCACAAGATCAGAGCTTACCTCAATGCCCGTATCAACAAAGGCGGTATCTCTAAGATCGTCATTGAGCGTACGCTGGGTAAACTGATCGTTACCATTCACACGTCCAAGCCCGGTATCATTATCGGTAAAGGCGGTGGAGAAGTAGATCGCATCAAAGAAGAATTGAAAAAACTTACCGGCAAGGAGGATGTACAGATCAATATTCTGGAGATCCGCCGTCCTGAGCTCGACGCGATGATCGTGGGCGACAACATTGCCCGTCAGATCGAGAACCGTATCAATTTCAAGCGGGCTACCAAACTCGCTATCGCTTCTGCCCTTCGTATGGGTGCCGAGGGAATCAAAATTAAATTGAGCGGTCGTTTGGCCGGCGCCGAGATTGCCCGTAGCGAAGAGTTCAAGCAAGGACGCGTGCCTCTGCACACCTTCCGTATGGACATTGACTATGCTAACGTATTTGCCCAGACCGTTTATGGTAAGATCGGTATCAAGGTATGGATCTGTAAGGGTGAAGTATTGGCAAAGCGTGACCTTAACCCCAATTTCGTGGGTGGTAAGGCCGACATGAGTGAACGCAGAGGTGGTCGTGAAGAAGCCCGTGGCGACCGTCGTGATGACAGAAGAGGAGGAGGAACCGGCGATCGCGGTCGTGGTGGCAGAGAGCGTCGTGGTTAATAAATATTTGATTAAAGAAACTTGAAATAGACTAGCATGTTACAGCCAAAAAGAACCAAGCACAGAAAAATGCAAAAGGGTCGCATGAAGGGTGATGCCAAGCGTGGCGCTACCATCGCCTTCGGATCGTATGCCCTAAAAGCACTGGACCAGCATTGGATCACCGATCGTCAGATCGAAGCCGCCCGTCAGGCCCTGACCCGCGAGATGAAGCGTGAGGGTAATGTATGGATTCGGATCTTCCCTGACAAGCCCATCACCCGTAAGCCCGCCGAGGTAAGGATGGGTAAGGGTAAAGGTAACCTGGAGTTCTGGGCGGCCGTGGTGAAGCCCGGTCGTATCTTATTCGAGGTCGATGGAGTGAGCGAGCAAGTGGCCCGCGCCTCTTTATCACTGGCCGCTGGTAAACTGCCCATCAAAACAAAATTCATTGTACGCCGTGACCTGGTCACTGCCTAACCGATAAACGCTTATTACGATGTCTAAGAAAGCAGAATTTGTAAAGAGTATTCACGGTATGAACGAGCAAGATCTTCGCGCTCGCTTATCCGAAGACCAGCTGCGACTCAAGAAGCTTGAGTTCGCGCATGCGATCTCTCCGCTCGAGAATCCTATGACCATCCGCGGACTGCGTCGTGATATTGCTCGCCTCAAGACCGAAATCAAGTTAAAGCAACAGCAAGCCTGATAAAAACCCCAACATGGAAGCCAGAAATTTAAGAAAGACCAGGATCGGTGTCGTAACCAGCAACAAGATGGCCAAGACCATCACCGTTGCGGTCGAAAGAAAGGTAAAGCACCCTATCTATGGTAAGTTCGTAAAGAAAACGACCAAGTTCCATGCGCATGACGACAAGAACGAATGCAGCATCGGAGATGTGGTAAAGATCATGGAGACACGTCCGCTGAGCAAGACCAAGCGGTGGCGCCTGATCGAAGTGGTAGAAAAAGTGAAGTAAAATTGGAACGCAACGTAAATTATTAAAATTAGTTAGCATGATACAACAAGAAAGCCGGTTGAACGTGGCCGATAACAGCGGTGCCAAAGAGGTACTCTGTATCCGTGTGCTAGGTGGAACCGGCAAACGGTATGCTTCACTGGGTGACAAGATCGTTGTCACTGTGAAAAATGCATTGCCTTCCGGTAACGTGAAGAAGGGAACGGTATCAAAAGCCGTGGT
>JBJTFT010000159.1:0-6574 GCA_046093525.1 Sphingomonadales bacterium
GGAACGGCCGGGCTTGAACATCGCATTGGGGGTCTCGAGAAGCAAAATATTACGGGTAACGTCAACTACGAGCCCGAGAATCACCAGTTGATGGTCAATATTCGCCAAGAAAAGGTAGACCGCATTGCCGATCATATACCCGAACAGCAGCTCGATAGTGGACCAGCTACTGGCAAGATCTTGGTATTGGGATGGGGCTCTACTTATGGGGCTATCAAATCGGCGGTATCGGTCTTGCAACAACAAGGACACGCTGTTAGCCATGCACATCTTCGCTACATACGTCCTTTCCCTAAGAACTTAGGCAGTATACTTCGCAATTTTGAACAAGTGCTGATTCCGGAGATCAACAGCGGCCAGCTGATCAAGATCATCCGCGATGTATATCTGGTTGATGCCAAGGGCTATAATAAAGTGATGGGTGTGCCTATTACCAAGACCGAATTGGTAGAGCAACTGCAACGGATGCTCTAACTAGCGGTTGCCTACTACTGCTCATTTCCGCGATTTCGGTTATTAGCCCTTCGTAGAAGCAATCTATTTTTTAGCAGCTCCTTTTTGCTCTTTTGTATAATACCGGCAAAGAGATCGTATTCCACAAGCAGCACAATGTGGGTTGCGGGCCATACAAGTGTAGCGACCATGTAAGATCAGCCAATGGTGGGCTTTGTGAATGAGGGATTCAGGAAAATACTTCGTCAGCCATTTTTCAACCGCTAGGGGTGTGGTAGCCGTAGTGGGTACCAGTCCCAGCCGATGACTCACTCTAAAGACGTGGGTGTCTACGGCCATATTGGGTTGATGATCGATAACGGAGGTAATTACATTGGCGGTTTTTCTTCCTACTCCCGGTAGTTGTACCAGCTCGTCTACCGTCATCGGAATTTGCCCCTTAAAATCGCTGAGAACTTTAGTGGCCAGGCCTACCAGGTGCTTGGCTTTGTTATTGGGGTACGAAATACTTTTGATGAGTGTAAAGACTTTTTCGGGGGTGGCCTTAGCCAGCGATGGAATATCGGGGTAAGCAGCAAATAAGGCCGGGGTAGTTTGATTGACCCGTTTGTCCGTACACTGGGCAGATAATACTACCGCCACCAACAATTGATAGGGGTTATCGAAAAGCAGTTCGGTCTCTGCGGTCGGGGCATGGGTTAAAAAATAGTCGGTTACCAGCTTGTATTTTTCAGCACGCTTCATGGGTGCAAGATAAAGCGCGCCCCTGGTATACTACATCTCACTGTGCGGCCAACTTACGAACGAACGGGTTCGTTCAGCTTTTCGGCTGCCTTGTGCAGAATGTTCAGGATCACTTCGGTGCGAGGTGTTTCAGAAAGCCGATTTAATCGGTCTTTGGCGGTCTTTAGGACCCCCAGTTTTTCGCGCAAGGTCCAGTCTTTTTCGAGCTGGGCCTCTACCTGCAGCCGGGTGGCGCCATCCATGTCGTTGTAGAGGTAAAGTAAAAGGTCGTCGGGGGTAAAATTGCTCATGGAAGCGTAATTAAGAGCAACAAATGGTGTCGCTCCCATTATAAACGAAGAAGGTACTCCCTTATTGTACGGCGGGCAAAAAAATTAGCGGCTACTTCCGACGGTCTTCGGGGCAATCAGAAAAAGGTCTTCGTTCTCCCTTTTCATCAGATACTTTTCGCGGGCGTATTTTTCGATGGTGGCGGGGTTGTTCTTGAGCAATTCCAGCTCTTTTTTCTCGGCTTCTATCTGGGTCGAGTAGTGCGATTTAGTTTGTTGTAGCTCACGTAGTTCGCGCTTGCGGTCCAGCTGGGTAAAAAGGTCGTTCTTGTCTAAAAAAACGATCACCACCATAAAGGCGGCCAGGCTAATGACATACTTGCTTTTGACCCAAGCGGGAATGGAGTTCAATACCTGTTGCATGCGGACCTAAAGTTAACAAGGGTCTCGATTGACCCGGATTATTTTTTTCCGAACTTGATCTTTCCCTTCGGATAAATGGCAGAGCTGCCCAGTTGCTCCTCGATACGGATCAGCTGGTTATACTTGGCCATTCGGTCAGAACGAGAGGCGCTGCCGGTCTTGATCTGTGCGCAGTTGAGGGCCACGGCCAGATCGGCAATGGTGCTGTCTTCGGTCTCACCACTACGATGGCTCATGATGGTATTATAGCCATTGTGCTGCGCCAAGGTAACGGCATTGATCGTTTCGGTAAGTGTTCCGATCTGATTTACTTTTACAAGCAGGGCGTTACCGATCTGTTTGTCGATCCCTTGTTGTAAGCGGGTTACATTGGTTACGAACAGGTCGTCTCCGACCAGTTGGCAGCGGTCACCCACCGCTTCTGTAAGCATCTTCCAACCGGCCCAATCATCTTCGGCCATGCCATCTTCGATGCTGCAGATCGGATATTTCTTGATCCATCCCTCCCAATATTTTACCAACTGCTCACTGCTCATTTCTTTACCGCTGCTCTTATGGAAAACATATTTCTTCTTCTTGCTGTTCCAAAGTTCGCTGTTGGCTGCGTCCATGGCGATCTTGATCTGCGAACCCGCCTTATAGCCCGCGGCATCGATGGCGGTCAGTACCATCTCTATGGCTTCTTCGTTACTCTGAATATTGGGGGCAAATCCACCTTCGTCTCCTACATTGGTGCTATACCCTTTTTTCTTCAGCACATTTTTTAGTGCATGAAAGATCTCTACGCCCCAGCGAAGACCCTCGCTAAAGTTCGAAGCGCCTACCGGCATCACCATAAATTCCTGAAAGTCGATCTTGTTATCGGCATGCGCCCCTCCGTTCAAAATGTTCATCATGGGCATGGGGAGCACTTTGGCATTGGTGCCACCTACATACCGAAACAACGGCAAAGCCGCTTCTTCGGCAGCCGCTTTAGCAGCTGCCATACTAACGGCAAGCATGGCATTGGCACCCAGCTTCGATTTGTTCGCTGTACCATCGAGTTGAATCATCATCTCGTCCAGGCCGGTCTGATCGGCTACGTCGTATCCCAATAAAAGCGGGGCGATCTTTTTGTTGACATTGTCTACGGCCTGTAGCACGCCCTTGCCCAAGTATTTTTTCTTATCGCCATCGCGCAGCTCCACGGCCTCGTGTATGCCGGTGCTGGCCCCGCTGGGAACAGCCGCCCGGCCTACGGCGCCCTCTTCGGTAATCAGATCTACTTCTACAGTGGGATTTCCTCGGGAGTCTAAGATTTGACGGGCAAAAACTTCGGCAATGTAGCTCATGGGTCGATATTATTTTTTTTGAAAGATCAGGATGAGGTGAGATGCCTGAAGATCTCTTCTAAACTCATTCCCTGGCGCGGCAAAGATACTTTTTTGTGTAGTTCGTTCAGCAGGCTGTCAACCATAATCTTACCCTTGTGGATGATGATGACCCGATCGCAGATCGCTTCGGCCTCTTGCAAAATATGGGTCGAGAAAAGCACCGTTTTGTTAGCGCCGACCGTTTTGATCAACTCGCGGATCTCGATCAGTTGATTAGGGTCCAGTCCCGAAGTGGGTTCATCGAGAATCAAGACCTCGGGGTCGTGCAAGAGAGCAGCGGCAAGACCCACTCGTTGTTTGTATCCTTTGGAGAGTTGGGCGATCTGCTTATGCGATTCGGCACTTAATCCGGTCTGAACAACTACTTTTTCAACAGCGTCCTTTGCAGCAGGAACCTGTTGCAATTCGGCAATAAAGAGCAGGTACTCTCTAACGAACATATCGTGGTAAAGCGCATTGAGTTCGGCCAGGTAGCCGATCTTTTTGCGGGCGTCTATCGGATCTTGTACTACATCGATACCACCGATCAGTGCCGAGCCGCTATCCGGAGGCAGATAACCGGTCAGCATTTTTAAGGTCGTGGACTTGCCGGCTCCATTAGGCCCCAGAAAACCTACGATCTCGCCCCGACCGATCGAAAAAGAAATGGTATCGACGGCACGCTGGGCGCCATAATTCTTTACCAGTTGGCTGACCTGAATAGACATGCCACGAAGTTAGCTTAGAGATCATCAAATTCATAAAGGGGATCAAGGGCAGTTCCGGCAGGTATTTCGTACACTGGCTTTATCAAGCCATCCTTTAAGCCATAGACCCATCCATGCAAGTCGGGGAAGTGGCTGTTTTTCCAGGCTTTTTGAACAATGGAGGTCTTTGCCAGATTCATGACTTGCTCCTGTACATTCAACTCTACCATTCTGTTGACGCGCTCGTCCTCATTCTGGATATTATCCACTTCTTGTCGATGAAAACGATAGACGTCTTTGATGTTGCGTAGCCATTTGTTGATGATGCCAAAATTGTGGTTGGTCATAGAGGCCTTTACGCCTCCGCAGCCGTAGTGACCACAAACAATAATATGTTTTACTTTCAGGTGATTCACGGCATAGTCCAGCACTGTTAGAAGGTTAAGGTCGGTGTGGACCACCATATTGGCCACATTGCGGTGTACAAAGATCTCTCCAGGCCGAGTACCCGTGATCTCGTTGGCCGGCACGCGGCTGTCACTACAACCGATCCAAAGAAATTCAGGTGTCTGCAGGTCGGCCAGACGGTTAAAGAAATTGGGATCATCCATTACCTTTTCTGCAGCCCAGGCCTTATTTTCTAATAACAGTTTTTCGTAGGGTTTCATAGTCAATTATTTTAATTAGCGCCGTATGGCATATGTTTTTATTTGGTGTTCCTTGATCTCGATCGTAATATTTCTTGCAGCAGCATTTTTTTGAAAATCTTCGATCACTTCCATAATGTCCTTATCTACGAAGTCTGCTTTCGAGAGATCGATCAGCACATAGGCCTCATCGGGTATTTTTCCAAGCTCCCTCTTTAAGATCGGCTTATTAAGAAAAGAGACATGCGAGCGAAGTCGAACCAGAAAATTCTTGTTGTCTTGCACGGCGAGTATGGCACTCTTAAAATTAGTACGAAGTACAAAGATCAATCCGATCCCAATTCCGATCATGACTCCTTTTAAGAGATCGGTAGCTAAAATGGCTAGTATTGTAATCACCAAGGGGGCGAACTGATCCCATCCTCTTTTATAGTAGCTGATAAATAATGCAGGTTTAGCCAGCTTGTACCCGGTAAAGATCAAAATAGCTGCCAAAGCTGCCTTGGGAATTTGATTGAGTAAGCCGGGAATAAACGCTACGCAAAGCAGCAATAATCCGCCGTGGTAGATGGTCGACATTTTTGTTTTGGCGCCGGCATTTACATTGGCAGAGGAGCGAACGATTACACTGGTAACCGGTAGTCCGCCCAATAATCCCGATACAATATTTCCAATGCCTTGGGCTTTCAATTCGCGATTGGTGGGAGTAATGCGTTTATAAGGGTCTAGTTCATCTACGGCCTCTATGCTAAGTAAGGTTTCGAGACTTGCCACTAATGCCAGTGTTAGTGCCACTGTCCATACCTGCCGATCAGACAATACACTCCAATCTGGGCTGGTAAAAAAAGAAAAGAACTCACCGGTGCTGTTTGCCGTCGGTAAGATCACCAGATGTTCGCCCTCGAGCGGAGGCAACCCTAGCCCGGCTATGAACGCTTTATTGAGCACTACCGCAAGTATGACCATTAGTAAGGGGCCCGGTATAAAACGAATCCAACCGCCTCGACTCGCCTGTAGTTTTTCCCAGATGATATTGATCAGCAGGGCTGCACCCCCGATCACCAATGCTGTTTTGTTGATATTGCCAAAGGCATAAAAAAAGTTAGAGAAGATATTTCCTTTTTTGGCGGGCACCCCCTCGTCACTTTCAAATTGTGAATCGTCGCCGAGTAGGTGCGGAAATTGATTGAGCAATAAAATAAGGCCGATGGCTGCCAACATACCTTTGATGACGCTATCGGGAACATAATCGCCAATGATACCTGCTTTGGCAAAGCCTAAGATCAACTGAAAAATACCGGCTATTACCACGGCTAAGAGAAAGGCCTCGTACGAAGGAAGCAAAATAATAGAGGCAGCCACAATGGCCGTTAGTCCTGCAGCAGGACCACTTACGCTCAAGTGAGAGCGACTGGCGAGGCCTACGACCATGCCTCCTACAACACCGGCAATAATTCCACTGAACAAAGGGGCATTAGAGGCAAGGGCTACGCCCAAGCAAAGGGGTAGGGCCACCAGGAATACTACGATGGCTGCGGTTAGGTCGTTTGGGAAACTCTTCGTGTAGTCGCTTAGCGTGGGACTATTTTTCATAAGATGGAATTAAAGTAATGTACTTACTTTTTTGCATCTGGGAGCTTTCTATTATTGGTATTTTTTCAGCGTACGCAATTCAACTGCTATTTCGGCTTATAATTGACCCACGGCCCAGCTTAACTGGTAACTGGCCAGTGCCAGTTTAGCCTTGAGCTCTTGTAATTTTTGTAAGGCCTCGAGGCGTTTGTTCTCGCGGGCATTGACCAAGAACAACGAGCTTTCTCCAATAGAAAATCGGATCTCTTCGCCACGTTGTAGCAGGTAGTAATTCGAATAGGCTTTTGTCTGAAGGGCCACTTGCGAGCGCAAATTGACCAGTTCGTTAAAGTAGGCCTTGACTTTATTTTCGATCTGCGTGATCTTAAGGTCTTGTTCCAGCATTA
>JBJTFT010000160.1:0-11630 GCA_046093525.1 Sphingomonadales bacterium
CTATTACCGGAGCAGGACTCGCTATTTCCCTAAAAGATAATATCGCACTAAAAATTAGGGAGCCCTCTATCAGAGACAGAAAACCCAAACCGTTGAATTATTGAATGGTCCAAACCTCGTTGCCCCGAAGTAGTTTATCGAGATCGGCAGGCTTGCGGGCACTGGCCTCTTCTAGTTGTGCCTTCATCACATCTTCGTAACAAGGACGATCGGTCTCGTAGAAAACGCCAAAGGGGCGAGGCAAATGACCTTCGATATGTACGTCATCGAATATGCGAGAGAGAATTTGTGCTTTATAAATATCTCTTTCATCATGCACCCAGCAATCGTCTGCAGAATAACCCTGTGTTAAATCGACCACCACAGGTTTAAAGCCATCGAGCTTGATCCCTTTTTCTTGGGTGGCTCCAAATAACAAAGGCTTACCGGATTCCAAGAATAAAGTCTCGACAGGCTTGGTACCTTTTTCGGTAAAGATCTCAAAAGCGCCGTCATTAAAGATGTTGCAATTCTGATAGATCTCCAGAAACGAAGACCCCTTGTGACCATGTGTGCGAAGCAACATGGCCTGTAAATGCTTAGGGTCTCGATCCATGGTGCGTGCCACAAAAGTGGCATCGGCGCCTAGTGCCAGTGCCGCCGGATTAAAGGGATGATCGATGCTTCCCATCGGGGTACTCTTGGTCACCTTCTTTTCTTCTGAAGTAGGCGAATATTGTCCCTTGGTCAATCCGTAGATCTGATTATTAAAAAGCAGAATATTCACATCAAAATTGCGTCGCAATAAATGAATGGTATGATTGCCGCCAATACTGAGACTATCTCCGTCTCCGGTAATGATCCACACACTTAGCTCGGGCCGGCTTGCTTTAAGCCCACTAGCCACCGCCGTAGCCCGACCGTGAATGGAGTGCATCCCAAACGTGTTCATGTAATAGGGAAAGCGACTACTGCAACCGATACCCGAAATAAAGACGATGTTCTCGCGCGGAATGCCCAAGGTGGGCATTACTTTTTGTACCTGCGCCAAAATAGAATAATCGCCACAGCCCGGACACCAACGAACTTCTTGGTCGGTGGCAAAATCCTTAGCGGTCAATACCGGGGCTGTCTTTGTCTCGCTCATGGGCATTTATTAAAAACAAATTTACAAAAATCTTAATACCGATAGCGGCCCAGTTCTATCATCCTGTCCGCAATACGGCGGCGGGCAGCCTTACTGTTAAAGGGCTCTGCCTTGGTAAATCGCTTGAGCCCCATCAAGATCATACGACCCTCGTCGCCATCGGCAAACCCATTGATGGCATCCTTACCCGACTTGTTGACCCGATCGGCCGCATCGTATAAATAAGTTCGCATCATATCGATCTGATCAGCTACAGCCTGCTCTCCTTGTGCAGCCACCAATTTCATGACTCGAAGCAGGGTGCTCTCGGCATGAAATACCTCAATGGCCATATCGGCAATATTCATCAAGATCTCTTGCTCGTGCTCGATCTTCATCATCAGTTTTTGAACCGCAGCGCCTGCTGTCATCAAGATCGCTTTCTTAAGATTGGCGATCAATTTTAATTCGCTTGCAAAAAGCGTATCATCGCCGGCCCCAAAATCAGGAATGCTCATCAGCTCCTTTTGAACGGCCATCGCCGGACCCATCAGATCAAGTCGTCCTCCCATAGCACGTTTCAATGTCATATCGAGTGCCAGCAATCGATTGATCTCGTTGGTACCCTCGTAAATACGATTGATGCGACTATCGCGATAGGCGCGAGAAATACCATACTCGGCACTATACCCATTGCCCCCATGGATCTGGACTCCTTCGTCGACCGAAAAGTCGAGTACCTCGCTACCAAATACTTTCAACGCAGCGCATTCAATGGCATACTCTTCGGCACCGGCCAACAGTGCCTCTGTAAAGGGTTTACCGGCTGCTAATAGTTCTTCTTCTTTTTCTTTGATCCATTCCGAGGTTCGGTAAAGTGCAGACTCGGCTACAAATACGCGAATGGCCATCTCGGCTAGCTTATGCTTGATAGCCCCAAAATTGGCAATGGGTTGCTTGAACTGTTCGCGTGTTTTAGCGTAGGTAATGGAATGATTTAGCGCCATACGCGATCCACCGATCGCCGCTGCGCAAAGTTTCAATCGACCAAGATTCAAAATATTAAAAGCGATCTTATGGCCCTTACCTAACTCTCCCAACAAATTTTCTACAGGTATCTTACAATCCTGAAAATAGAGTTGCACGGTAGAAGATCCTTTGATACCCATCTTGTCTTCTTCGGGTCCTTGTGTAAACCCGGGTGTACCCCGCTCAACGATAAAGGCCGTAAACTTATCGCCATCCACTTTGGCAAAGACCGTGTATACATGGGCGAAGCCACCATTGGTGATCCAACATTTTTGGCCATTTAAAATATAATGCTTGCCGTCGGCAGAAAGCGTTGCCGTGGTCTTAGCGCCTAAGGCATCACTGCCGCTGTTGGGTTCGGTAAGTCCATACGAACCTGCCCATTCGCCGGTAACCAACTTGGGTAAATACTTATTTTTTTGGGCCTCGGTTCCAAAATATAAAATGGGCAACATGCCAATGCAGGTATGGGCCGAAACAGCGACCGAATACGAGTATCCGGCCCCCAAGTATTCACTGACAATGACCGAGGTCACAAAATCTTTTGCCAACCCGCCGTAGGCTTCGGGAATAGAGACCGAGAGTAGCCCCAATTCTCCGGTCTTCGCTACCAGCGAAGGCATTAGCCCGGGCTCCATCGCATCAATTCGCTGAACGATCGGAAAGACTTCGGTATCCAATAACTGGATACACATGTCTTTGATCATGCGTTGCTCTTCGGTAAAATCTTCGGGAATAAAACAATCCTCGGGTTGCGAAGCGGTCGTTAACCACTGCCCGCCCTTAATGGCTTTCTGTACTTCTAAGGTCGATGACATAACGGTTGTATTAAATGGATGATGGATGTTCAGCAAAGATTATCGTATACAATTTGTAATACCTGCTTACACACTTCTACCTTATCGTTCGGCACGGACTGCAACGCCTCGCTCAAGGTCTGATCGGCCAACTTCATGGTCTGCTCTTGTAATTGCTGGCCTTCTTTGGTCAAATAGATAAGATTGATGCGACGATCGGTCGCGGCCGCTACTCGCTTTACCAATTGGGCGCGTTCCAGATTATCTACCAATCGGGTAATACTCGGCTTGTCTCTGAAGCTGGCATTGCACAAGTCTTGCTGGCTAATGCCGTCCTTTTTCCAAAGATGATACAACACACTCCACTGCTCGATGGTCACGGGCAACTTCTGTGCGTTGAACTTTTTTTGAAGCCTCCTGGCAATAGCCGTTGAGGCAAGTCCTGTTATAAAACTGTAGAGTTCGCCCTTTTTGAATTGGTTGTTTGGCATATAGTTGTTTAAGCAACTATCAAATCTACAATTTATTTTTGACCGGCCCGATGACCGCTCGTTAAAAAACTGTTCTTTTTTTTGATTGCCCGGTCAATGCATAGTTTTGTTCGACATGTTAGCCCTTACCGCCCTGTTTCTGCTGCTCTCGCTGGTGTACGGACAATTGATACACGGGTTTTTAAGAGATTGGCGGGCCCTCTCGCTACCCAAAGCACTTGGGAGCTTCGACCAATCAGTCCAGGCCCCTTCTGACCCCGCTACCCTTCCTTTGGTAACGGTACTGGTTCCTGCGCGCAACGAAGAGGCCAATATCGGAGTGCTGCTGAGGGCACTGCGAGAACAGCAATACCCCGCCTCGCGCCTCGAGATCATCATCATCGATGACCACTCCGAAGACCAAACCGCAGCGATCGTACAAACGTTTCAAGGAATTACGCTGCTCCGTCTGGAAGCTACAAACATCAATTCTTATAAGAAAAAAGCAATAGAAGAAGGCGTAGCCCACGCACAAGGCGAACTGATCGTTTGTACCGACGCTGACTGCATACCCGGCCCCCATTGGGTCGAGCAACTAGTAAGCTGTTACCAAAATACAAGGGCTGCTTTTATTGCCGCACCCGTCGTGCTGAATTATCAACAAAACTGGTTGGGTTATTTGCAGGCACTCGATTTTACCGTGCTGCAAGGAATTACCGGAGCCGGATACCAACGTAAGGATCTGCTCATGGCTAATGGCGCCAACCTCGCTTACCCAAAAGCGATCTTTACCGAAGTAGACGGATACGCTGGCGCCGACCATATTGCATCGGGCGATGACTTTTTTTTGTTACATAAAATAGCCGATCGCTATCCGAATCAGATCGTCTACCTTAAATCGAAAGACGCCGGGGTAACCACAGCTACGCAAACGACCTGGGGTAGCTTTTTACAACAACGGATCCGCTGGGCCAGTAAGTCTACCCATTTTAAAAAGGGAAGGCTACAACAGGTCTTGTCACTGGTCTGGTCTTATAATTTGATACTGCTATTATTGGCACTAGGTGGGTTTTTTGATAGTCGTTCACTGCTTATTTTCATAGGAGGATGGATGATCAAGACCATGATAGAATGGTCTTTTGTAATCGAAGTGGCCGGCTTCTTTGATCAAAGAGCCTTACTCAAAAAGTTTTTTTGGTTGCAACCCCTGCACATAACGTACACGGTGGTGGCGGGACTGCTTGGTCTAAAGGGTACTTACCGCTGGAAAGAAAGAAAGGTTCGGTAGAGAGGTCCGTATAGAACAATGAAATTTGATAGATTTGTACTGATGAATTTCTATGTTATCCGCTGTGTACTACTGGCTGTTTTTTTTTCCGTGATGGCCGGTACGCTTCCGGCAAACGCGCAAGATGCCGTCATCCGTCGCCTGCAGACCGAGTCACTTCGTCCGGTTAAAAAATATGTTCCGGACTCCCTTATCAAGAAATGGAAATCAGGAGGTAATTACATCCTGACCATTGGGCAAGGCAGTCTCAGTAATTGGGCCGCAGGAGGCGACCAATTCTCATTTACCATCAATACGATCTTGCAGTTGTATTCGTACTACCGTAAGGATCGTAATAGCTGGGACAACACCCTCGATATCTTCTTTGGCTACATCAACACAACCTCATTGGGCAGTCGTAAAAACGATGACAGGTTCGATCTGATCTCCAAATATGGTTATTCGCTCAATAAAAAATTGAACCTCGCCACACTTTTCAATATCCGTTCACAGTTCATTCGTGGATATACCTACCCCAATAATGTCAAAAGATTTGCTTCGACGTTTATGTCGCCAGGGTATATCGTCTTTAGTCAGGGGCTGGATTTTAAACCTAAAAAAAATCTATCCATATTCTTCTCTCCCCTTACGGCACGCTGGGTGATCGTAACAGACCCTGAGCTCTCTCGCCGCGGAGAATATGGGGTTCTACCCGGCACCAACAACATCAGTCAACTGGGAGCATTTGGTACGTTGACCTTCGAAAAGAACTTTACAAAAAAAGTGTTGTATAAGACAAGGGTCGACCTGTTTACGAATTACAAGACCAAACCAAAGAACATCGATGTTTTCGTAACGAATGTGTTAACCGCAAAGTTTGGAAAAACCCTAGCACTAAACTGGAATCTCGATTGGATCTATGATGATGATGTGCGACTCTTTGGCCCTACCAAAAAATCACCGGGACTGCAGCTCAAATCGATCGTCGGTGTCGGTTTGCAGGTAAAATTTTAACCATGGGTCAAAAGAAGCTGGTTCGTTTTGCGGCGATCAAAGAATTTAAAAATGTGTTGGAGTTCCCGGAAGCCATGGCCGGTCGCTGGAGTCATTTCTTTGAACATACACAACCCCTTACCCTCGAGTTGGCCTGTGGCAAAGGAGAGTACACCTTGGGGCTGGCTCGCTTGCACCCCGATCAAAATTTTTTGGGTGTAGATCTTAAGGGGAATCGTATTTGGGTGGGCGCCAACAAGGCCCTCGAAGAAGGTTTAACCAATGCAGGGTTTTTAAGAACACAGATTGAACAGATCGCTGATTACTTTGCCCCCGGAGAAGTAAAATCCATCTGGATCACCTTTCCAGATCCGCAGCTACGATATTCCAAAGCCAAGAAAAGACTGACGCATCCGATATTCCTTAAAAAGTATCAACAAATATTGACTCCCGGGGGTTATATCCATGTAAAGACAGACAGCCCCGACCTATACCGCTTTACATTGCTGGTGATAGAGCTGTACGGATGTGTACTGCACAAATCCAGCGATAATGTATATGGAGAGTCTGTGATAACCGACGAACTGAAGATCAAAACGCATTACGAATCGCTCGATATTGCCGGCAGTAAGAAAATACACTATATCTGCTTTTCGCTCCCCTCGCTCTTAGCGATAGAGAACGATCAGATACTCAAAGAAAAAATGAAAGAAGATGAAGGGATTGATTGAAGGGAAGCATTTTTATTATAACCAAGAAGGATTGGTCGTACTGACAGAGGTGTATCACCTCGAAAAGGGATATTGCTGTGGCAATGGCTGCAAGCATTGTCCGTACGAATTCGAAAGCGTACCCGAGCCTCGTCGCAGCCAACTAGTAAAAGAGAAAGAAAGTACCGCCACCATCACACGATCTTAAACATCGTACTATAAAATGGCCAGCTCGAAACGTCGTACAGAAAATCTTCGTGCTGTTTTGCCTTCGGGCAAACAAGAATCAGATTTCTTTCAGCAAGTCTGGGCTCTCGTCCGCCTGATACCCCGCGGACGCGTTACCTCTTATGGTGCCATTGCAGCTTGTTTAGGTGCAAAGTCTGGAGCTCGCATGGTAGGATGGGCCATGAATAGCAGTCACGGGGCCTCTCCAAAGGTGCCTGCCCACCGCGTTGTTAACCGGTTGGGGTTACTCTCTGGTAAAAATCATTTTCCGACACCTACCGCCATGCAAGAACAGCTAGAGAAAGAAGGTGTCAAGATCAAAGACGACCAGGTAGTAGAATTTAAAAAACTATTTTGGGACCCGATCAAAGAATGTTGAGTCGATCAGCTATAATAGGGGCTGATCATCCAATAAACGACTACGCCAGTTACCGCTACATAGAGCCAGATAGGCCAGGTGATCTTAGCTAATTTCTTATGGGCCGGCCATTCACTGATCAACGCACGATAGGCTGTAAAAAGAATAAACGGAAGAATAAGTCCGGCCAATGGTATGTGAGTGAATAAGATCACATAGTATAAAGTGCGCATAGTACCCTCTCCGCCAAACGATGTTTCTCCCGCTAGCAAATGATGGGCAATATAGCTTACTAAAAAAAGAATGGACAAGACCATTGCTGCCAACATCATATTCTTATGGGCTACATAGCGTCCGGTCTTTACGGCCCATAGCGCCCCTATTAACAAGAGCGCTACCAGCGAATTGATAATAGAATTCGCTAGTGCAAAAACATGCACATCAAAGCCAAGGTCTACGTTGAGTTTAACGCGCCCCAGTACCACCACTGCGGTAAATACAATAAAAGAGAAAAGCCATATAAGGCGACTGGCGAGTTTATCATTTTTGGTGAGTACGGGAGGCAGCATACGTTACAATTTATTTTTTACGAAGAAAAAAGAGTAATAAAAATACGC
Organism: Sphingomonadales bacterium; assembly: GCA_046093525.1. GTDB lineage: Bacteria > Bacteroidota > Bacteroidia > Chitinophagales > Chitinophagaceae > JJ008. The sequence goes on from JBJTFT010000160.1 coordinate 7,575, forward strand.
CGACAATGGCCAGTAAGAACGAAACGGCCATAATGACCAACTTACCCTCGAAAAAACTGCGAGCCTTGGGATTCTTCTCCATGGTCAGCAAGATCAGGTCTTGTTGCAATCTCGACAGATCGTCGGGATCCAGACCATCGTAGTAGCCTCTCACTTGGCGATTGACATCGATCAGCACGAACTTATCACTATGTACAAAATTGGTATCGACCGATTCGCCATCAATAAGCCCGAGCTTCATTTCGTTGATCGCCATATCGTAGATGGCTTTCTTATTACCGGTTAGCAACCACCACGTGTCGGGATTGATCTGAAAGCGCTGGGCCCAGTAACGCAACCTTTCGAGGGTATCACGTTCCGGATCGATACTAAAAGAAAGAAAATGAACTTTTTTGTTGGTGCGATCACCCACCCGGCTTCCATTGTGCAACGTCTCGGCTACCCGCTTCATGTTCTGGGTCATCGAAGGGCAGATCGTGGGGCAACGGGTAAAGAAAAAATCGGCTACAACAATTTTTCCTTCGATACTATCCCACGAAACCGTATTTCCCTCTTGATTTTGCAATGAGAAATTAGCTAGTTGGTGCCAAACGGTATCCGATACGCGTTTGCCTCTTTTGGTGATGGTTTGAATAGAATCAGGAAAATAATGGCGAGGCAGCAGCAGCGCATCATGGCTTTTGACATCCACAATAAAATAAGCGATCAGGGGAATGATCAACGCCAATAAAAGGGCATATAGAGCGGTCTTATTCAAATTAGATACGGTATGTTAGTGCCCTGCTTTGTGCTTGGCCGGCAGTGTCGACTCCTTATAGTGCTTATCGTAGGTATTGCGAAGATTCTTGTACGAATTGCCATCCCAGATAAAGGCGCCGATAAACCAGATAAAGAGCAACAAGGGAACCACGATGGTCATGATCATATTGCGGATCTCATCGCCCAAGTGCATAAAGACAGATACGATATAATAAGCTTTGGCCAGCGTTAAAATACAAACCATGCCCTTGAACATCAGTACCAGCAATTCATTGGGAGAATCGCCCTTGTGCATGGTATAGATAATAAGACCGATGGCCAATTCGATAATCGTGATGATCGAAAGCAGTATCGTCGTATTCCTGACTTTTTTCTTGAACGTAGCATCATCGGTATGATGCTGAAAAGTTACTTCTTCGAAAGCGGGATGTTGCATAGTATAATAGTTTCTTGGTTCGTGATTTAATAGTTAGATCAGATAGAAGCAAAGGAATACGAATACCCATACTAGGTCTACGAAGTGCCAGTATAAACCGGCCTTTTCGATCATCAGGTAATGGCCTCTGCGCTCAAATACCCCTTTTTGTGTCATCAGCAGCATCACGATATTGATGATAACGCCCGAAAAAACGTGAAAGCCGTGAAACCCGGTAATACCGAAGAAATAGCCACCAAAGGCAACGGGCCCTTTCTCGCGCACATGCAGCTCGGCCACTTGAATCGATTTTAAAAGTTGATCGTGAGAGAGCGCGCTATGATCGGTTGCGGCAGCAGCCCCACTAGAATGACCCATTTGCGAAAGTTGCAGCAAGGTTTCGTGCGAGGTATTTTGCAGAGCGGCCATTATTTGCTCTTCGGGAACCAGCCGTCCCCAGGGATTGCCACGCATACTTTGACCAATAATATCGAGTTTGCCATCGGCCAGCACTACGTGCTCGCCTGTAATCAGGTGATGCCACTCCCAAGCCTGACAGCCCAAGAACGCAGCGCCCCCAATGATGGTCCAGATCAACCACTTGACCACTCCCTTTTTATCGTTATTGTGTCCGGCATGTACGGCCAGTACCATCGTTACAGAAGAGATGATCAGCACAAAGGTCATGACACTCACAAAGGCAAGCGGAAGATTGGCATGTCCGGCGCCAGGAAACGCATTAAAGACCACGTTGGGATCGGGCCAGAAATTTTGACTAAAGCGAATGGTGCCATACGAAATTAGAAAAGCCCCGAATGTAAAGGCGTCACTCATTAAGAAATACCACATCATGAGTTTGCCGTACTCCATATTAAAGGGACTCTTACCGCCGGTCCACCATTTGGTCTGCTGAAGGGTTGCCGATGTAGCCATACGTTATTGTTTCTTTTCGTTAGTGTTGGTTAGGTTCAATTTCCGCCGATCAGCAAAAAGAAAAGCAATAGGTAGATCCATAACAGATCTACAAAGTGCCAGTAGGTTGCTGCGATCTCAACAGGAATAGAACTATATATTTTAATTCGTCCAAAAAAAGCTTTTGCCAGCAGTACACTCAACACCACAACACCCCCTATTACGTGCAGGGCATGCAATCCAAAGATCACATACAGAAATTGTCCGGCGCCTGATCCGCGGAAAGTGATCTGCTGCGCCCATAAGGCCATAAACCCGTTCCACTGAAATGCCACAAATAAGATACCGAGCACTAACGTAACGCCCATCCACAACCGGTAGCGGCCCATCTCTCTTTCCCTAAAACTGCGTAGGGCCAGATAAACCGTTCCACTACTCAACACAATGGCCACGGTAGATAACCAAAATACCGAAGGCAACGTAACCGATTTCCACCCGACCTGATTGCTCTTAACAATAAACGCACTGGTAAGCCCGGCAAACATCATGATCAGGCTGCCCATGGCCACCCACAAGGTAAACTTGTGTGGATGCATTTTTGTTGTAGTCGTTGCGTTCACGTTAGTAACGAATATCTTTTATGCTGTCGTTGCCTTGCTCAATAGCAGAGCGAACAAGATCAGCGGTAAATACAAATAACTTCCAAACATCACCCGACGAGCCGCCTTTACCTCCATGGTACGATACAAATTGATGCATCGCCCGATCATAAACACGTTGGCCAAGATCACCATCCCTATTGCGATCAACCCTTGCAGTGAATCGGTCGTTGACATCCCGGTATAAAAGGGAAGCAACGTAACCGGCACCAAGAGCAGCGAATAGGCTATGGTCTGCATCGCCGTAAACCGGGTAGGACCCTCTCGGGAGGGGAGTAATCGAAATCCCACCGCCGAATAGTCTTGATGTGCCACCCAGGCAATGGCCCAAAAATGGGGGAACTGCCAAAAGAACTGAAAGGCAAACAAGATCCATCCTCCTAGAGAGAACTCATCTTGTCCGGCCACCCACCCGATCAAACAGGGCAAAGCACCCGGTACGGCTCCCATCAGTACCGCTATCGAGTTGACTTTTTTAAGTGGTGTGTAAATGAATGCGTAGAGAAACAAACTGAATGCAGCCAGCAAAGCAGCACTCCAGTTGAACCAGTTTCCCAGTATCCAAACACCCACTGCCCCACTTAGGATAGAAAAGATCCATCCGTTAAGGGGCGTCAGTCGTCCCGAAGCGATCGGTCGGCTGGCAGTACGTTTCATCTGTGCATCCGTATCACGTTCTACCACCTGGTTGATCGCATTGGCACTTCCGGTCACCAACATCCCACCTACAAAGAGCAAAAGTATCATCAGCCAGTCGTATTCGACCACCTTAGGCGCCAGCAGGTAACTGATTACGCTACTGAACACCACCATGATACTCAGCGAAGGCTTCATCAATTGTATATAGTCCCTGATCTTCATGAATCCTTCGCCATTTTTCAACTACACTATCTCAACAACACAATGCGGGGCTGCTTAACACAACCCGCTTACATCAATGTTTACTTTCGTTCGCACCTACGGGCTCGGTCTGAGGAATAAACTCGCGGCCATCCTTGGCATAATCATAAGGCCAACGATGTACTTCGGGAATATCGCCCTCCCAGTTACCGTGTCCGGGATTGATGGGGGTCGTCCACTCAAGTGTGTTGGCTCCCCATGGATTTTGTGAACGAACTTTTCTGCCCTTATAAATAGAGTAGAAGAAATTGAACACAAACAATAATTGAGCAGCGAACACCACGATCGTAACAATGGTGATCATCTGATCGAGATCTCTGAAATTATTGAAGTTGACCCAGCCGCTCTTGTCGAGATAACGGCGAGGCACACCGGCCAATCCCTGGTAGTGCATGGGCCAGTAGATCAAAT
>JBJTFT010000161.1:0-19038 GCA_046093525.1 Sphingomonadales bacterium
GCCGTACCTGCCGATGTGATCGCCCGCGAAAAGGATATTATCCTCGAGCTGATGAAGCAAGATCCCAAGATGGCCGGTAAGCCCGAAGAAATGCTCAATAAGATCGTAGATGGCAAAATGGGTGCCTTCTTTAAAGAGCAGACCTTAACGGCACAGGCCTTCGTAAAGGACAGCAGTAAGTCGGTAGGCGACTACCTGCGCGAATCAGGTAATGTTACCGTGAGTGCCTTCAAGCGGGTTGCCCTGGGCTGATCTTCTTGCTGGCAAAAATAGTCTTCTGAACAGACTGATTTCTGTCTCAACCTAATTCAAAGCGTCAGAACTTTTCTGACGCTTTTTTTATGCCTTGTCAAAAAGTGTATCTTCGTTTTTCACAACCCTTTGCTCATGCTACCCAAGTACAAACGCATCTTGTTAAAGCTTTCGGGCGAGGCCCTGATGGGCGATAAAAGTTTTGGATTCGATAATGATGTGATCGCCCAGTATGCCCGCGATATCAAGTCCATTACGGACATGGGGGTACAGGTGGCCATTGTGATCGGGGGCGGTAATATTTACAGGGGCATGAACGAACAAGAGACCGGTATTGAGCGAGCCCATGGCGATTATATGGGAATGCTGGCCACCGTTATCAACGGAATGGCGCTGCAGGCCGGATTAGAGAAGATCGGAGTCTACACGCGACTACAGAGTGCCATTAAAATGGAGCAGATCGCCGAGCCTTACATTCGTAGAAGGGCCATTCGGCATTTACAAAAAGGCCGTGTGGTGATCTTTGGAGCCGGTACCGGCAATCCTTATTTTACAACGGATACGGCTGGCTCCTTGCGGGCCATCGAGATCGGAGCCGATGTGATCCTCAAAGGAACCAGGGTGGATGGCATCTATACGGCCGATCCTGAAAAAGACCCCTCCGCCACCAAGTACAATAAGATCGGATTTCAGGAATGTCTTAGCCAAAACCTGAAGGTGATGGATATGACCGCCTTTACATTGTGTATGGAAAATAAGCTACCCATCATCGTGTTCAATATGAACGAAGCCGATAATCTCCGTCGCGTGGTTACTGGCGAAAAAGTGGGTACGCTGGTCGTTTAACTCGACTTTTTAGCAGCAGCTTTCTTGGTCGTCGTTTTTTTAGCAGGGCGGCTTTTGCCGAATGAACCCTTGAAGCGTTTTCCCTTGGCTGTTTTTTTATCTCCTCTTCCCATGGTATTTATTTTTTTAGTGTACGATTAGATTCTTTCGGCTAGTTCTTTACCGGCTTTAAAGCGGGCCACTTTTTTGGCCTTGATCTTGATGGTCTCTCCGGTCTTGGGATTGCGACCATTGCGGGCCGACCGTTTTGAAACCGAAAAGGTACCAAAACCGACCAGGGTTACTTTACCACCTCCCTTTAGGGTTTTGGTAATGGCTTCGGTGAGTACATCAATGGCCGCATTGGCCTGGGTTTTGGTGATGCCGGTTTCGTCGGCAACTTTTGCAATGAGGTCGGCTTTGTTCATGGAGCGATTTTGGTGTAGTGTAAAGAGCGACAAATTTAGCCGCTTTTTCATAGTAGAAAAATAAAAACTTGCTTTTGCACGACTAATCCACAATTTGCATCAGCGTGCGAAAGGCAATAAAGTTTTCGCCCCATTTATCGAGGCCCTTTTGACGCATACCCGGTGCAAATTCAGCCAAATAACGCTCATAATCCGCGTGGTGCAGGGCCCGGTACTGCACGGCGTAGGTAGCCCCCTCTTCGTCGGTATTTTCCAGCAATTGTAAAATGGTGGCCTTGTCAAAACAACCCGTGGCGATCATCTCAGGAATGTGCTCCTCTCGTAGCCAGCGAAGCCAATCTGCCGCGATCGTATGCGCCACTTTGATGGTTACATTGTAAACGTACATAGGGCTTATTTTTTTAAACGCAAGAATACCGGGCAGTGGTCCGAGTGTTTTACCTCGGTCAAGATATCGGCATCGGCCAGTTTCGAGGCCAGTGATTTTGTTACGTTGATATAGTCGATACGCCAACCTTTGTTTTGTAAACGTACCGATGGAAAACGCTGGCTCCACCAACTATAGCGATGCGGCTCTGGATGAAATACACGAAAGGTGTCGACCCATCCACTTTCAAAAAAGCGGGTCATCCATTCTCTTTCGGCCGGTTGAAAACCAGAGGAATTCTTATTCCCTTTCGGATCGTGAATGTCCATTTCGGTATGTGCAATGTTGTAATCGCCACAAAGAATTAGCTGCGGATTTTTTTTCTCGATCTTTTTTAGCCAGCGCAAACATTCATCGAGCCATTCATATTTAAAGGCCTGCCTTTCTTCTCCCGAAGTCCCGCTGGGAAAATAAGCGTTGATGAGGCGAATTTTTCCAAAATCTAACTGTATCACCCGTCCTTCTTGGTCACTTGGGCCATGCCCGTTACCATATTCTACCTGGTCGGGTTTGATCTTGGTAAATACCGCCACGCCACTATATCCTTTTTTTTCGGCACTAAACCAGTAGTCGCTAAAGCCCAATTGTCGAAGTGGAGCTAGGTCTACGTCCTCGGCTCGCGCTTTGGTCTCTTGCAGGCAAATAATATCGGCCGGATCGGTGGCCAGCCACTCCCAGAAGCCCTTTTTGATGGCGGCTCGTAAACCATTAACATTATAGGAGATGATTCGCATGTATACAACTCCCCGAAAAGCCGGAATTTTGTAGTCCGTTACGTTAGCGGGCTGGCAATTTACAGTATTAACCTCTTAAAACGTGTACGCATGAGCACCTCTCATCCTTCTTCGTTACCGGGCAGGCTTATACCCTCGGCCCATCCCGTCTATCTCGAAGGGCCTAAAAGCAGGGGCTATGAATTATTGTTCGCCTGGCGGGTCTTTAAGCAATTTATAAAAGGATTCAGAACCCTGCACTTTGCGGGTCCTTGTATCACCGTCTTTGGCTCTGCACGGTTTGCCGAGGAGCATCCCTATTACCAGCAGGCCCGCGAGTTCGGCAAACGTATTGCAGCCCTGGGAATGACCACCCTTACCGGGGGAGGTCCTGGCATTATGGAAGCGGCCAATCGGGGCGCCTTCGAAAACAATGGCCAATCAGTAGGATGCAATATTGTATTGCCCTTTGAGCAAAAGGAAAACCCTTACCTCCACTATTCTGTAACCTTTGAGCATTTTTTCGTACGCAAAGTATTGTTGGTAAAATATTCGTATGCCTTTATCATCATGCCCGGTGGTTTTGGTACGATGGACGAACTCTTTGAAACGCTTACCCTGGTACAGACCAACACCATCACACAATTTCCGATCATCTTGTTCGGCAAATCATTTTACCAGCCCCTCATGGATACCATCGATAAGATGCTCGACGAAAAGACCATTTCGGCCTCCGATCTCGAGCTGCTTCTTTTTACAGATAGTGTAGACGAGGCCATGGCACACATCCAAAAATATATCAGAAGCAACTACCGGATCAAGCCCCGCCAGCGAAGGTGGTGGTTATTCGAGCGGCGATAAAGTCGAATTCAGTTATGTTTGCAACCTAAACTTAGCCTATGCAATTATCCGGTGTAGATGTTCTCGGTTACGTAGCGGGTCTGATCACGGCCTTTACCTTTTTGCCGCAGGTGCTCAAGACCTGGAAGACCAAGTCGGCCAAGGATGTATCGTTAGCGATGTTTTTGATCGCGCTCACCAATCAAATCCTGTGGCTGGCCTTCGGCATCTTGCGGGCCGATCCCGTCATTATCATCACCAATGCGGCCATGCTGCTCATGACAAGTTTGATGATCATCCTTAAGCTTAAGTACAATCATAGCTAATGGCCACCGATACCATCATCTGGGACCTGGGCGGCGTGTTGATCGATTGGAGTCCGCTCTACGTGTATGATGATGATTATTTTTCGGATCCGTCCGACCGCGATTATTTTTTCGAGCATATTTGTACCGGCGATTGGAACGAACGGCAAGATGCGGGCTACTCGTTGCAGCAGGCTACCGAAGAAAAGTTGAGGGAGTTCCCTGATCCGCGTTGGCGACAGCCCATCCTGGATTTTTACGGACGCTGGACAGAGATGCTACGGGGTTCGTTGCCCGAAACCGTTACTTTATTCGATCAGCTTCGTTCGCAAGACCGTTATCGATTCTATGCGCTTACCAATTGGAGCGCCGAGACCTTTCCGATCGCACTTCAGCGATTCGATTTTTTACATTGGTTCAACGGAAGACTGGTGAGCGGAGAGGAGGGCACACGTAAGCCCTTTCCTGCATTCTATCAGCTGCTCTTCGATCGTTTCAATATCGATCCCACCCGCGCGCTGTTGATAGATGATAATGTACGTTATATCAAAGCCGCAGAAGCTTTGGGTTTATCAGGTATCCATTTTACCTCGGCGGCGGCCTTGCGTGATGAATTGATCAGCCGGAATATGTTATAGAACTGCCTACATCTTATCGGCCCTGCTGATGGCCGTGGTACGATCAACCCAAGAGCATCTGTTGCGAACCTTGCGCTGTATTTATTCCAATACGGGTCGCAACCATTTTTCTGCTTCTTCGATACTCATTCCCTTTCGTTTGGCATAGGCTTGTAGCTGGTCGCGATCGATCTTACCCAACCCAAAATAATGACTGCCGGGATGCGCAAAATACCAACCACAAACCGAGGCCGGAGGGTTCATGGCTAAACTTTCCGTCAGCGTAATGCCGATCGTTTCGGTGGCTTGCAGCAGCGAAAACAGTTTTAGTTTTTCGGTATGATCGGGACAAGCCGGATACCCCGGTGCCGGGCGAATACCCTGATAACTTTCCGTAATGAGCTCTTCGTTGCTCAGCGATTCATCTTTGGCATAGCCCCAATATTCTTTGCGTACTTGCTGGTGCAGACATTCGGCAAAAGCTTCTACGAAGCGGTCGGCCAAGATCTGTACCAATATTTTGTTGTATTCGTCTTGTTCGGCGGCAAAGCGGTCAATATATTTTTTGGCGCCATGGATGGTAACGGCAAAAGATCCCATATAGTCGGTGCCTAATTCTGCCGGGCAAATAAAATCGGCCAGCGAAAAGTTAGGTTGCCCTACGGCTTTTTTCAATTGCTGGCGCAGTGATTCGATCTTGACCTCTCCTTGTTCGGTTTGTAGCGTTATCGTATCGGCATTATCACTGGTGGCGGGCCAAAAGCCGATGACGCCGTCTGCCTGAAACCAATTTTCTTGAACGATCTTAGTGAGCAGAACATTTGCATCGTTAAAGAGACGAGTCGCCTCTTGACCAAAGATCGGGTCGGATAGTACGGCCGGATAGCGACCCGGCATCTCCCAAGCAATAAAGAAGGGCCCCCAGTCAATGTAGCGTGCCAGTGTGGCCAGGTCATAATTTTTGAGCACCTTGGTATTGGTAAACGAAGGAGTAACGGGTTGATAGTTCTTCCAGTCAAAATACTCTTTGGCTACCACGGCCTCCGCGTAAGGGATCAGGTTCTTTTTTCCCTTGTTCAAAAATTGCTGCTGTAATCCTTCGTATTCTGTCTGCGTTTGTTGCAGCAGATCTTTTTTCTGCTCTTTGTTGAGCAACGAACTTACTACCGTAACGCTGCGCGATGCGTCGAGCACATGTAACACGCCATGTTCATATTGAGGAGCGATCTTTACCGCTGTATGCATACGAGAGGTGGTAGCGCCTCCGATCAGCAGCGGTTGTGTCATGCCTCTTCTTTTCATTTCGTGGGCTACGTGTACCATCTCGTCGAGAGAGGGGGTAATAAGTCCGCTTAATCCTATGATGTCTGCCTTTTCTTGTTCGGCTTTGTCCAGGATCTTGTCGGTAGGTACCATAACGCCCATGTCGATGATCTCGTAGCCATTACACCCCAGCACCACCCCTACGATATTTTTTCCGATATCATGTACATCTCCTTTAACCGTGGCCAACAATATCTTGGGGGCACTCCCCTGGCTGGCCAGCGGATTATTCTTTTTCTCTTCTTCTATAAAGGGGGTTAGCCAGGCGACACTTTTTTTCATCACGCGCGCGCTCTTGACCACCTGTGGCAAGAACATCTTGCCGGCTCCAAATAGGTCACCCACAACGTTCATGCCGGCCATCAGGGGCCCCTCGATCACATCGAGTGGTCGGGGATATTTTTGTCTGGCTTCTTCCGTATCGGCGTCAATATGTTCGGTTATACCATTGATCAACGCGTGCTTGAGTCGCTCCTCGACCGAGTTCGATCGCCAGGCTTCATTTTTTTCTTCGGTCTTATCCTTGGCTTTGACGGTCTCGGCAAATACGATCAGTTTTTCGGTGGCTTCGTTATTATCGTTGTTGCGATTTAAAATAACGTCTTCGCACAATTGTCGTAGGGTCGGTTCGATCTCGTCGTAAACGGCCAGCTGTCCGGCATTGACGATCCCCATGTCCATACCGGCCTTGATGGCATGGAACAAGAATACGGCATGCATCGCTTCGCGAACTGGTTCGTTGCCGCGAAACGAAAACGAAAGATTGCTGACCCCTCCACTTACTTTGGTCAGGGGCATCTTTTGTTTGATCAGGCGAGTGGCCTCAATAAAGTCAACACCATAATTATTATGCTCTTCGAGACCGGTAGCGACCGCAAAGATATTCGGGTCAAAGATGATGTCTTGCGGGTCGTAGCCTAAGCAAGTGGTCAGTAAGGTATAGGCCCGTTCCGAGATCTCAACCTTTCGTTGCATGGTATCGGCCTGCCCTTTCTCATCAAAGGCCATTACAATTACGGCAGCACCGAAGCGCTGGCAGATCTCGGCTTGTTGCAAGAATTTCTCTTCGCCTTCTTTGAGAGAGATCGAATTGACGATACATTTACCCTGTACACATTTTAGTCCGGCCTCGATGATCTCGAATTTCGAGCTGTCGATCATCAATGGAATACGGGCAATATCGGGTTCGCTTTGTAATAAATTCAAGAAGGTGGTCATAGCTGCCACGCCATCCAGCAGGGCATCGTCCATGTTCACGTCTAGGATCTGCGCTCCGCTCTCTACCTGTTGGCGGGCTACGCTCAGCGCTTCTTCGTATTTATTTTCTCGAATAAGGCGGGCAAATTTTTTCGAGCCGGTCACGTTGGTGCGTTCTCCGACATTCACAAAATTCGTTTCGGGGCGAACCACCAGTGGCTCCAGTCCGGCGAGTCGTAAGAAGGGAAAAATCGATACGGGTTCTTGCATAAGGCAGTGTTGAATAAGGCAGTGTTGATTTATGCAGAGGTGGGAATGTTTTTTTCGACGCGGGGCAATGGACGGGGAGGTAATCCCTTTACATGCTCGGCAATATGCCGAATATGATCAGGGGTGGTGCCGCAACAGCCTCCGACGATATTTACAAATCCCTCGCGGGCCCACTCCTCCAGATAATGCCCGGTGTCTTCGGGGCGTTCGTCGTACTCGCCCATGGCATTGGGGAGACCGGCATTAGGATAGGCCGATACATAGCAGCTGGACAGTTGCGAGAGTTCCTCGATATGCGGACGCATTTCTTTGGCACCCAGGGCACAATTAAGACCTATGCTCAGTGGACGAGCATGCATCACCGAGGTATAAAATGCTTCGAGCGTTTGTCCGCTCAAGGTGCGTCCCGATGCATCGGTAATAGTTCCACTGATCATGATGGGCAGCGGCTCACGCTGTTGCTCATGAAAATATTTTTTGATGGCATAGATCGCTCCTTTGGCATTGAGCGTATCAAAGATGGTCTCGATAAGTAATAGGTCTACGCCTCCTTCTACCAATCCGGCGACTTGCTCATAATATGCCGCTACAACCTCATCGAAAGTAACGGCTCTGTAGCCTGGATTATTGACATCAGGTGATAGGGAAAGGGTCTTGTTGAGCGGACCAAAGGCACCGGCTATCCATGCGGTCTTACCCGATCTTTTGATCGCTTCGCGTGCACAGCGGGCCGCCGCGAGGTTCAATTCTTTGGCCAGCGATTGCATTTCATAGTCTGCCATGGCAATCGTGGTACTGCTAAAGGTATTGGTCTCGATAATATCAGCCCCCGCCTCCAGATATTGCTGGTGTATTCCAATAATAATCTCGGGTTGCGTAATGTTTAGGAGATCATTGTTCCCTTTCACATCACAGGGCCAGTCCTTGAATCGTTCTCCCCGATAATCCTCTTCGGTAAGCTTGTGTCGCTGGATCATGGTGCCCATAGCGCCGTCGATGACCAAGATGTGTTGCTGCAAACTTTCTTGAATTGGCTTCATGTCGGGTAGGATTTTAAATGCCTGCTACGACCGGTTAGCCTTTGTTCGGGGTAAAATCTGATAAACGAGAGGAAACTGCCAGTTTTCCTTGCCGTTTATTAGTTCTGTTAGAGAGGCCGAACAATAAACAAATCCGCCCGTAAGAACTGCAAATTTACAAGAGATCGTTTAATTGACCAAGTATGGGTGTATCGGCTTATAAACCACTGATATATCGATCGAGGGGCAGTCGATTTTGCAGGCTACGGGCCAGCGTCATCTCGTCGGTGTATTCCAATTCACCGCCAAACGCTACGCCTCTTGCGATCGTGCTGATCTTAACAGACGTATCCTTTAATTTTTTTTGTATGTAATATACGGTGGTGTCTCCCTGTATAGTAGGATTGAGTGCAAAGATGAGCTCTTCGATACCCTCTTGCCGAACTCTTTCAATCAAGGAATGAATATTGAGTTGATCCGGTCCAATGCCATCCAGCGGAGAGATAATGCCCCCCAGCACGTGATAGAGCCCATTGTATTGTTGGGTGTTTTCGAATGCGATCAACTCTCGTATGCTTTCTACCACACAAATCATCCCTTTTTTTCTAGCAGGATTCGTGCAGATCGTACAGTGTTCCGCATCAGCGATATTACCACACCGTGTACAGGTTTTGATCTCGCGTCGCAGGGTCGCGATCACTTCACTGAACTGATAAACCTCTGTGGCAGGTTGCTTGAGCAGGTGCAGTACCAGGCGCAATGCGGTCTTTTTGCCTATCCCCGGCAGGGCGGCAAAGGCGTTGACGGCATTATCGAGTAATACAGAGGGTAGCTGCATAAAACAAAGATAGGGCTTGACTCAACGGTCAGTTACATCAATCTCGTATTCGTTGGTCCAGCCCGGCTTTATGCTGATCTTTTTATCGATGGCGGTTACCCGTTCTGGCTGACGACGCGTACCAAAGAATTGTCCCGTATCCCAGCGGCCATTGCCGTTCGTGTCATATAAGATCCTGAGTTGATAGTCGCCCGGCATAAAAAGCTCGTCGATAAAATCAGCCTTGTTCAACACGGCCTGTAAGATCAATTTTTCATTTTGCGTCCATTGCAATACGGGTTTACGCTGCAGGTCCAGTCCCCGTAATCGTAGCTTGACCTTTCCGTAGTCGGTCTTTCTTTTGGTCGTAAAATCAAGGGTGTCGGTCTTAAGCAGGGTCTTTCCACTGGAGTCACTAAAGGCCCCTTTCGCAACAACAAGATGGTAGCGATTTCCTTCTAACCAGGTCGTTTGAATCCGTATCGTTCTTTGGGTACTGTCTGCTGTTATGCGAACACTATCGACCGGTGTATAGGTCGAGTCCGAAAAAAGTCTGATAGAGCTATCGCTCCAAGATTGCAATGGGTTTTCAAAAAACAGCTGCAGGGGCTGCCGTATATCTTGTTGGTTGTTGTTTAGTGTGGTTTGAAAACGAATGCGTTTATCCGGATCGGGTTTTGCCCCGGCTTTATTGGCAGCAGGTTCGGGCATCGTCATCGTCTCTTTCTCGGCAGCAAAGGCCAATAATTCCAAACTATCCTTTTGAAGTTGCGGAAAAACAGGTTGATCCGCAAAAGCCATTAGCTGGCTGTTCTTGTTGAGCCGCCGGGCACCGCCCTCATCTTTGAGGGCATAGATAAAAAACCGATCGGGGGGTAGATTACGAAACCGAAAACGACCCTGCTTATCGAGTTTACTCAGGTAGTAAGGCTTCGATTTGATCAGCGCCGAGTCGGTGGAGTCCTTATGGAGTATCACGATCAGTGTGCTATCGATCTTTCCGGTCTCTGCCAGTTGTACGGTGCCGTACAACTCCAGCGAATCGAGATACGGGCCTGTAGAGAAAACATAGCGTAACCCCTTCGCAATATTGCCTTCCGTAAAATCCTTTACGGTGTTGCCAAAATCTATGCTATAAGTGGTGTTGGGCAGCAACGAATCTTTTAGCTTAATGGTAAGGTCACGCAACTTCGACTCAATAACAGGTGCCGTGGATGGAAGAGGAGAGATAACCAGGTTGTCCTGGCCTTGTTGTACGTCAATGTATTCGTCGAAGTAGAGCTGAATAGTGCGTGGGGTAATACGGGTGCTGGAGTCGGCTGGCAAGACTTTAATGAGTTGAGGAGGGATGGTATCGCGGGGGCCTCCTTGCGGGGGTACTATATTGGCGCATCCGGTCCCAAGCTGGCTGATCCAAACACAGCAGGATAGTACAAGAAACCAAGCAGACAAGGGGACCTTTTGCATGTGGTGCAAACTTACAGGGTTTGCCAGGAATCCGGCGTTAAGCCCCTCATAATTCAGCGGCCTCGTCTCATTATTCAGAACTCTCCTCGTCTTCTTCGGGGTTTAGCAACGATATGGCCAGACGGTTCGTTTTGACAAAGTTGCACCAATGACAATCGGCCTTACCACAGCCCCTATAAAAATCACGGGCTTGTATCTTCTCCCAGACCATACTGATCTGGTCACCTACTTGTTGCAGGTCATCGGGCGTAATAACGATCTTTTCTTGCCGGTATTGTTTCTTTTTGTCGGGTTCTACAAAGTCAAATTCGGTGCTTACGGCGGTCCAACCTCTACCTTCGAATTGATCTACGAGTATTTTATAGAAAACGGCCTGTCGCCAGTAATCGCCTCCTAGGGGTTGTTTTGCATCCGGGCCTTTGAGCTTGGCAAGGGCTTTATCGGGATCGCCTGTCTTGTAGTCGACCACATTCACCGACTTGCCATCAAATTCCAGCTTGTCGAGCTTTCCTTTCAGAGGAACACCTTTATAGACGATGTTTCGAATATTACGTTCTACGGCCACGATCGTCGTAAAGGTGCTGATGCGTCTGTCGTAATAGGCTTCCAGTATTTGATGCCCGTATTCCATGCGGCGGGCGAACTGCTCGCGCATAAAACTCTCCCGGTGACGATGCATGTACTTATCGAACTCTTGTACAAAGAACGATTTGTCCGGGAAACGTTCTTGTTCATCCTCTTGCATCTTGCGAAATAATTTCTCCAATGCATGATGTACGGCCGATCCAAATTCGGTAGCCTCGTTCTTTGGCGAGGGAATTTTGATAAGGGTGCGGTAATAAAATTCGAGCGGACAAGAAAGGTAGTTATTCAGCGCCGTTACGTTCATCACGAACTTTTCGATCAGCGGTCCGGTAATATCCTCTTCGAGTTGGGCAATGAGGGGGATGGTAGATGGTGAAAGCCCGAGCGTCTCGAAGGTTTCGAGCGTCTCTTGGCCAATGGTCATCTTTTCTACCGGCTGTGGATGTGCTTCGCACCACTCTACTACGAACTGAGATGGTTCCAGCGGTTTTCCTGTAAGCGTCGAACGACTATAGCTGACAAAGAGATATTCTTCTGCTCTCGTCAGTGCTACATAGAACAGCCGGCGCAATTCCTCGATCGAAGATGATCCTGTCGTTTGCCCTGTTAGATTGTCCGGAAAACTATAGCCGCTTGAGGGTTTTCTTTTTTTCTCCCATGTGCTGGCCTGGCAGCCGGCTAGAAACACATAGGTAAACTCCAATCCTTTCGATCCATGTGCGGACAGCAAATTGACCCCTTTTTCGCCACCGCTCACCTGCACGAAGGGCAACGTGATATTTTCTTTTCTCATCAGGGCGATCAGGGTAACCAGCCCCTCCAGGGTCAGGTCAGGTTTACGGTGCGTTTCTTCTTTTACAAAATCAAAGAAGGCCGTCAGTACTTTCAGGTCCTCGTGTTTTTGAGGACTTTGCATACAATGCGACAATAGTCCGGTCTCTTGAATAAGGGACTGAATCAATTGTTGCAGCGTCAGGTTGGGGACCGATCCGATCAATTGTTCAAGGACCTTTCCGGCTTTTTCGAGCGGCGCTCGTTCCGTTTCCGAGAACAGGTCAACGGGCAAGGTGTTTACTTTCTCTTGTAAGGCCACACGCAACGAGCCTAGCAGGTCGTTAGACCGGCGCGCGGCTACGGCCAGCGATAGTTTTGTGATCTCAATCGGTGCGATGCCAAACCAATCGTAATGCAATAGTTCGAATAGCATCTCGTCACCACTCGTGGGCACATCATGCTCGCTGGCCAGATAGTCGAGCAGTAACGTGATCTTTTTTACCAATGGAAGTTGAAGCAGATCCAGATTTTTTTTGCTGTAAACCGGTATGGCGCGCAGTTGTAAATAGCGCGTCAACTCTTCGCCGTACTTGTGTTCTTTGTACAGCACGGCAATTTTGGCGGGGGGTGTTCCTGCCGCTATACATCGCTCAATTTCTTGAACGATGCCGATCATCTCTTCCCGCGGATTTTCGTACTCCCGACAAATTGGATAATGTGTCTGCGTCTGGCGCGCCGCCAGAGCGGCCGTTAGTGTCTTGCTCAGCCCCGGCAGCTGATTGACCAGCCGCTCCTTGTTTCGCTCAATAAGTGCCCCGGCAGTTTGCAAGATCGGTTGATTAGATCGGTAATTATCGGTAAGCAGTACGGTTCGCAGCGAGTGGCGATACCGATCGGCCAGTCCGGTCATATTATCGATGTTGGCACCCTGAAAGCGATAGATACTTTGGTCATCGTCGCCAACCACGAACAAGTTGGGTTCTTCCCAAAAGTCGGCCAGCATTTCTACCAGCTTATTCTGCGATCCACTGCTGTCTTGGTACTCATCGACCAGTATATACGTATATCTCTCTTGGTACGATGAGAGCAACGTCGGATGAGACGCAAAGGCAGAAAGCACCCAATTGATCATATCATCAAAGTCGTACCGGCTCTTTTTTTGCATCATCTGCTGAAAGGATTCAAATTCGCCGACAGCGGCGCGTAAGCGAGCCATTCTCTCTTTTTCGAGTTCGAGTTTTTCGGTCAAGAGCTCTCCCTTCTTATGGTATTTGCCACTCTTTTTGGCAATGAACTCCTCGCGCTCAGGCAGCGAGTCTACATAGGTGTTGATCTTTTCGAAAAGAAAGGCGGGGGTCCAGTTCTCTCTTTTCATGATACCGAAAAGGTCCTGAAGCCCCTTGATCTCAAAATAGACATCGCCCCTATATCGTTTTAAGGGATGCTTTTTGGGAAAGCTATCCACCAGCTCTTTTAACAGTTGAATGCGTTCCAGGTCCGATATCGGGTCGAGCGTACTTTTTTCGAAATAAACCAGGTTGTCTTGAATGATATCATTGCAAAAAGAGTGAAAAGTGCCGATCGTTACCCGGTAAGCCGCGGCACCTATAAAGTGCTGCAGTCTCTTTCGCATCGCCACGACTCCCGCATCGGTGTAGGTCAAGCAAAGAATATGCTCGGGCTGCGTATCGGTGTCCAGCAATATCTTGCCGATACGGCTGGCCAGGATCTGTGTTTTTCCCGTGCCCGGCCCCGCGATCACCATTACCGGCCCCTCGAGCGTGTCGACTGCAGTCTTTTGTGCCGGATTGAGCCGAGTGTACTCGGTCTGGAATTTTTTTTCTTGATTTTCTCTTGAAGATGACATGCAGGTGAACTTTTCGGTTGTTGACAGGTTATAAACGAAATTAACTTATTCAATAGTATGGGCGCTTACTCTCTCAAGACTACGCAACGAATTCCGGTATCGCCAGAAAAAGCATGGGATTTTTTCTCTAATCCCGCTAATCTGCAACGCATAACGCCTGCGCACATGCAATTCAAGATCATTTCCCGTTACCATGGCGAAAAAATGTATCCCGGACAGCTGATCGAGTATACGGTCAGACCCTTGTTGGGTATCCCCCTGTATTGGATGACAGAGATCACGCATGTAAAAGAGGGTAGTTACTTTATCGATGAGCAGCGTTATGGGCCATACTCGCTTTGGCACCACCAACATCACTTTGCACCAATAGAAGGAGGAGTGGAGATGACCGATATTGTACATTATAAAATTCCCTTAGGTCCGCTGGGGCAGTTGGCCAACACATTGTTTGTAGCTCGTCAGTTGCGACAGATCTTCGATTACCGCTACCAAAAAGTAGAAGAATTATTCGGTGTCTGGCCCGTATCCTCATCGTAGTCTCCCTTGCCTTTCTTACGAATAGATGTTCTTGTTCGTGATCTTGATGAGCGACGTAATGTTATTGACATCAAGTTTGCGAAAAATGTTGTAGCGGTGCACTTCTACCGTACGTTTAGAGATGAATAACTTCTCTGCGATCTCCTTAGAGGAGAAGCCATCCTTGATCATGTTGACGATCTCCAGCTCTCGCTTGGTCAGCTGGTTGATCTTGAAGGCCGGGTCGCCATCCTCCTCACTGATCACTTGGTTGGTGATATAGTCCTTGACATCCTTGCAAATGAATCGTTGTCCGTTAAACACGGCAACAATGGCCGCGCTCATTTCTTCGAACGATGAGGTCTTCGATACATATCCGCTGGCACCATTGATGAGCATTTGTTTGATCAGTAAAATATTGGTGTGCATCGAGACACCCAAAATTTTGGTGCTGGGGTATTTTTCTTTGATCAGTTTGGTGAGTTCGATCCCTGACATGCCAGGGAGCGTGATGTCCATAACGACTACCTGCGGCAAGGTCTCTTTTATCGACTCAAAAGCCGTTTCGCCATCCAATCCATAGCCCACCACCTCAAAGTTGGGGTCTGCGTTCAGCAGCGTACCCCACATGTCGATCATCATACGGTGGTCGTCGACTAAAAAAAGTCTAATCTTTTTCATAAAGTATAATAAGGGTTGTAGTTAAGTAAATACTCCTACCTTCGGTAGCAATATTTACACAATTTAATAATTTTGGGCGACTGTTTGAATAAGGATTAGAAATATTATTTAATATGTTGATAATCAGTTATATTTGACGTATGGGTTCTGATTTTTCATCTCCCGGCACTATTGATTTTGCAGGAAAGCGCATCCTGGTTGCAGATGATATGAAGCTCAACCAGTATTTGATCAAGCAGCTTTTGACCGAGAGGGGCGCTCAGTTGGTCATCGTATCGGACGGACTGGAGGCGTTGGAAAGATGCAAGGAACAACTATTTGACCTGGTTATACTCGATATCAGAATGCCGCGGCTGGATGGGGTATCGGCATGCCGTGCTATACGAAAGCTTGACAGCACCAACGCAATGGTCCCTATCGTAGCCCTTACAGCGCACATGTTCGAAGAGGAGCAGCAGGCTTTTTTCTCCGGAGGTATGAATGCGGCGGTTGTTAAGCCGATAGAACCGGAAATGTTCCTGCCCTTGTTGAAACGCCTTTTATCGAATGGATCCAGTCAAGCTACCACGATCGTTACTGCCGATGGGGATACTCCGCTCAGGATCGATCTTACCTATCTGAAAAATATTGGTAATAATGACCCTTCTTTCATCGCCATGATGCTCTCCTCTTTTCTACAGAACGCCAATCAGCTTCAACAACGACTGTCCGTGGCCGTGGATGCGACCGATATAAAATCCATTGGGGAAATTGCCCATCAATTGAAATTTTCGTTGGGCGTTTTGGGTGTTAAGGCAGTGGAGGAAAAACTTGGCTGGTTACAGCAACAGGCACTGATCGCTGGTGTACAAGACGTAGATCGGTTTATTGTGCGCAGCAGACGTCTGCAAGAGAAACTAGCTATGCTGGTGGAGCAAGCAGTACAATTGCAACGGGGGTTAGGTCAAGCATCAACCGGGAATACGTGATATGTATTTTTCGATCTGCTTGATCTGATCTACAATTTGTGGAGTAGTGGGCTTGAGGGCTTTTGTTTTTCTAAAAAAATCTTTGGCGGCCCTGAATTCTCTTTTATTCATCATCAGACTGCACATTTGTAAATAGGCAGCTGCTTGATTCTCTTTATCGGGAAGTCCTTTGCGCAGGGCTTGTCTAATATAACCCTCCGCTTGTTTCAGATCGTTCTTTTGCATCGAAAGCATTCCCATTTGTAATAAACTGGCTCCTTCGGCCTCTTTCATGGGCATGCCAAGGTCAAGTCCTTTTTTCATCATCTTCTCTGCGCCATCAAAATCTTGCTTCATCATGGCCAGATTACCCTTGAGGGTAAAATAGACAGAGCGAATGGGCTTGTAGAGCAGTTGAGGATATTTGATGGAGTTGATGACCTTTTCGGCACCATCCATATCTCCGCTTTCCATGTATTCTTGAATCAGTCTAAGGGGTCCAAAGAAAAAGTGCCCTCCAATTAGAATTACAGCAAGAATGTAGAGGGGCAGGGAGGGCCAAAAGGAAAAGACCACATTGGCAACGGCCGCCATCGCTACGAGCACCACGCCTATCCACAACCGATATTTTATAAGTAGATTATAGAATTTCATATGCTATGCTATTGGGAGCGCAAGATACTCTTTATTGCGCACTTAGTTTTTGGGTCGTAGCAAGAACTCCATGGGTACTGTTAGGCGGCTTCGCCAAGACTTTTCGGAGTGATCTTGGCCCGGCCAGTTTAAGGAGATCCAATTCTTGCCCGTAAATCCCTTGTTTTTCAGTACGACATCAGCTTGTTCTTGTAAGCGGGCATACAGGCTGTCGAGTGTTTCGGTGCCGTGATCAAAATAGAGCACGTGGGTAGATGGATCGGGTAACTTCTTTTGCATGTAAGAAAAAAATGCAGCAGGTACAGGGTTATCTTCCATTTGCATCAAGCCCGGCCAATGGGTAGACAAGCAGGCAGCGCCTCCAAACACGTCGGGATATTCGCAAATGGCGTACAACGAGATCAATCCTCCCATGCTGCTTCCGGCTATAAAAGTGTGTTCGCGTTGTGTGCGTGTTGAATAGGTTTTATCGATAAAGGGTTTGAGTTCTTCGACCAAAAAGCGCAAGTACGAATCAGACGAAATCGGGATACCTGAAAAGATAGACTGCCCATTGCTGCGGTAAGAGTTGTAGATCTTTTCTTGTTGCTCCTTAGAAAGCGAGGCAAAAGGAGCTTGCGGAAAATATTCCGCATGACGCCTGATACCTCCGTTCCAGACGCCTACTACGATCACTTCTTGTATCTTCTTATCATCGAGCAGCGCCTGCAATTTTTCATCGACACCCCATTCTTGCCGATTCCAAGTAAGGGTGCTGTCAAATAGCATTTGTCCATCGTGCATATAAAGTACCGCGTACTGTTTTGAGTCGGTGTAACCTTTAGGGAGCCATACATCCACATGGCGAGCCGGAATCAACTGCGAAAAAAAATCAGGATGTCGAACTACGCGGCCCGAATGGGTCGCAGGCACTTGTGAGTAACTAGTTGCCGGTCTAAAAGCCGCCAGTACAATAAGTAAGAGGAAGGCAGGCAACGAGTGCAGCGAAGTAGGTCGTAAAAAAAGGCACATCGGGTCTCGGATTTGTGGCAATTTAGCCGATTTTCCAGTTTTTTTCTATCTTGTCAAAAACCCGAACGATTGCAACGTTTATTCTGGATCTTTTTATTTCGCTTACTAGGATGGGATACCCACGCTCAATTTCCATCTGGGGTAAGAAAATGCGTGATCATTGCCGGCCCGCATACCCATTGGATGGATTTTCCGGTAGGGCTTGCCTACCGAAGCATTATGCGACTCAAGTCTGCTCATTATCTGGCCAAGAAAGAGCTGTTTGATAGCCCATTTGGATTTTTCTTTCGGTGGGTAGGAGGTATTCCGGTAGATCGATCCAGCAAACATAATGTAGTAGATCAGGTGGTAGATATTTTAGATAAAAACAGCGATATGATGATTGCTCTATCTCCGGAGGGCACTCGAAAAAAAGTAGATCGGTTGCGTACCGGGTTTTATTATATAGCCAAGAATGCCGGAATTCCGATCGTAATGGTGGGTTTCGATTTTTTAAATCGTCGCGTACTGGTGTCAGATCCCTTTTATACGACCGACGACCCCAAAGCCGATTTTGATCGCATCTTACAGTTTTTTTCTCCCATTAAGGGAAAGATCGCTTCGCGTGGATTTGCCGGTATCAACAATCAATTCGAATAACTTTTTTGATCGCATGCAGACGTACCCCAGCATTTTAGAAAAGTTTTACGAGTTCGAAAAGACGCAGCCCGATCAACTTTTCTTGGCCGAGCCCTTCGATGGAAGATCGCAATCGCATACCTATGGCGAGGCCGGTCAAACTATTCGGCAACTGGCGGCGGCTTTGCTGGACTTGTCATTGCCCGCTGGCTCTCGGATAGCTATTATTGGAAAAAATTCCCCACACTGGATCATGGCCGACCTGGCCATTATGATGGCTGGTCATATTTCTGTACCGATCTATCCTACCGTAACGGCTTCGACCCTAGAGCAGATTTTAATACATAGCGAAAGCCAACTTTTGTTTGTTGGTAAGCTCGACGCTTACGAACCGCTACGCATTGGCATTCCGGCAGAAGTACTTCAGGTCAGTTTTCCAAACTGGCCTTGGACCGGTTGTCGTACGTGGAGCGATTTTGTATCGGGGCATCAACCGCTCAAAGAAGATCCGATTCCCGATCCCCACGCTATCAATTGTATCTTATATACATCGGGCACTACCGGCAATCCCAAGGGGGTTATGCATACTCACTATGCCCATGCGTATAGTTTGTTGACCGTAATGGAAGCCCTTGGCGAAGAATTAAAGAACGAAGTCTTCTTTTCGTACTTGCCGCTCAGCCATATTGCGGAGCGGATGGTCGTGGAGTATTGCGGCATCTTTACCGGCGGAACCATTTATTTCCCCGAGTCGTTACAGACCTTTTCGAAAGACTTACAAGCAGCGCAGCCTACCATCTTCTTAGCGGTGCCCCGTATCTGGGAAAAGTTCAGAGAAGAGATCTCAAAAAAAATTCCTCCCGCTCGCCTTTCGTTTTTGTTACG
>JBJTFT010000162.1:0-3072 GCA_046093525.1 Sphingomonadales bacterium
ATTCAATACGGTCGCCGATGCTGTTAAAACAACAGGGGCCAACGTAAGCATCATTTTTGTACCCCCTGCCTTTGCGGCAGACGCGATCATGGAAGCGGCCGAAGCCGGTATTGGCCTGGTGGTCTGCATTACCGAGGGAATTCCCGTTCAAGATATGGTGCGCGTAAAAAATTATTTGCTGGGTAAGCCCACCCGACTCGTCGGCCCCAATTGCCCGGGGGTTATAACTGCGGGTGAATGCAAGGTGGGCATCATGCCCGGATTCGTATTTGTAAAAGGACGTGTAGGGATCGTTTCTAAATCGGGTACGCTTACCTACGAAGCGGCCGATCAGGTAGCGAAGGCCGGTCTCGGGATCTCTACCGCGGTGGGAATTGGCGGAGACCCCATTATTGGTACTACCACCAAAGAGGCCATTGAACTGTTTATGCAAGACCCCGATACCGATGCGATCGTGATGATCGGAGAGATCGGAGGAGGCATGGAGGCCGAAGCGGCCCATTGGATAAAGGCCAATGGCAATAAGAAGCCAGTGGTTGGTTTTATTGCCGGGCAGACCGCTCCTCCCGGAAGAAGAATGGGCCATGCAGGTGCAATCGTGGGCGGGGCCGACGATACAGCAGCAGCCAAGATGAAGATCATGGGCGACTGCGGCATTCATGTAGTAAGCAGCCCGGCCGATATCGGTAAGAAAATGGCCGAGGTTCTCAACAAATAAATGCGCAACTGTCTTTTACTGTTGGTTTACCTATGGTCAGCGGTTTATACGCCTGCCCATACTCAGTTTCCTATTACCGTATCCGCTGACTTGCCCAGTTTTTTTTATACGGGCGACCAGCCCAAACTTCAGTTTCTATTAAACAATACCGACTCGCAAGAAAAAACAGGCAATCTGCAACTAGAACTTTTTGATGCCGTAAGGAAACAACCGGTCGACGGATGGTTCTATAATCAACTCGCGAATCAATACTTTACGCTTGCGCCGGGCGAACGTAATGCCGTTCGCTTTCCGATCACTATTCCCAACTTATTTACCGGATCTATCGCATGGCAACTGACCGTACGTATCGATACGGCCCAGCTGATACTGCGGGGCACTATTGAGGTGCAGGTAACAAAACAAGAGGAGCCAACGGCCAGTGACAACGTGGTGGGGGCCAAATTGGGACTACATATCCTTAGCCACCCTACTACAACAGAAAGAGTACAAGAAAAAGCGATCACCCCCTTTGCGACACAACCCATTGGACAAGCCATTTTGATACGGGTAAAGCTGCACCTCGGTAAGACACACGATAGTTGCCGCTTGGAACTCCCCTTGGCGGCAGGTCTACAACCCACTGGTCGCGTCTTGTTGTTCAAACAAGGAAAGTCCACGCTTCGACACCGACTTTCTACCAGTGATACGGCCATTACTACTACTTTTTACGGGCTTACTCCGGGAACCTACCAATTCGATTATTATTTTAAGGCGCGCTACCCCGGTCAATATTTGATACCGGCCAGCCGGATGTTCTTTACCAAGGTCTGGACGCGTGAGATGATAACGACTAGTAGTACCATCGAGATCGACTGATAAACGACGTTCGTTCTGCTACCTTTACCAAATGAAAACTGAATTTCTGCTCGTGGGTCAGGGACTTTGCGGAACCTGGCTCAGTTATTTTCTGGAGCAGGAGAAAAGAGAGTTTCTAGTGCTGGACCCCGGTCATCTTCCTAATGCTTCTAAGCAAGCGGGCGGACTCATCAACCCGGTTACCGGCAGAAGACTCGTCACTACCTGGCTTATCGATGAGCTGCTGCCCTTTGCCCATTCTCGATACGATAACATAGCACAATTACTTTTCGAGGGGCAGACTGCTGCGCAGCATACACTCATAGAAGAGCGACCGATCATACAATTCTTTTCTCACCCCGATACCCGTTCTATTTTTGAAAAGCGCGCCAGTGAGCAAACCAACTACCTTCTACTGCCACAAGAAGAAGTTGCCGAGGTAACGCCTTTTGATCGCCTGCATGGCCATGGAATAATTCAAGGGGGCTACCAGGTGAGACCTGACTTGCTATTGACGACCTATAAAAAGCAGTTGTTGCAAACCGGGCGTCTTATTGAACAGAAATTTGAATACGACCGGTTATCGGTACAAACCGGCACACGTTGCTATGAGGATATAGCATTCGACTATTTGATCTTTTGTGACGGCATCGGCCTGCATCATAATTCGCTTTTCGGTCATTTACCCGTTGCACCCATCAAAGGAGAAGCCCTGATCATAGATGTTCCTGAGCTACCTTCCTCTTACGTGTATAAAGGCCCCCTTACGATGATACCGCTGGGCGATGCGGGCCACTGGTGGGTGGGCTCGAGCTATGAATGGAATTTCACCGACCCGCATCCTAGCCCCAGCTTTCGAACCGCGGTCGAACAAACCTTACAACAGTGGCTCAAACTGCCTTTTTCCGTCGTCGATCATTGGGCCGCCATACGACCCGGCTCTAAAGAGAGAAGACCGTTCGTTGGCATGCTCGAAAAAAACCCAGCCATTGGTTTATTAGGTGGCATGGGCACCAAAGGCTGTTCCCTGGCCCCTTATTTTGCGAACCAACTGGTGCAGCATCTGCTTTACCGAGCACCCCTTCATCCTGAGGCCGACCTGAATCGATTCAAGACAAACTGAGGGCATTTTTTCACAACTTTCTTACCTTTCGGCCACTATGACTAATCACCTGCAAGAAAACCCGCAAGCGGTTTATTCCATTCCGGCCAAATACCGCAAAATGGAGAATCTGCATATTGTTTTTTGGATCATAAAAGACATCAGTTGGTGTATGGGTTGGAAATTACTAGGAGTGGGCATGATCGTGCCTACCCTGTTTGTGGCGCTCTTTATTTCGTGGCGCACCCGACATATTATCTCCGAGCTGGTGCATAACCTGGCGGTAGCCTTTTGGATCTGCGCCAACAGCACCTGGATGATCATGGAGTTCATACACCGCGACGCAGACATCTTCTTTGGCGTACTGACCGGAAAACAACTCTCGCTGATCCCCTTTGCGCTGGGGTCGTTAATT
>JBJTFT010000163.1:0-9703 GCA_046093525.1 Sphingomonadales bacterium
GTCCAATATTTAGAGTGGTCGTTGTTTTCTCAATTGAGCCCTCTGGTAATGTAATATGATTGTGTTCCATTGTATATTTAGTTATACCTTGATTTTATAATTTTTATCCTCTACCAAACATTTCGTCATCCTTGTCAATTCTTGTTTGATCCTCTAGTGGAAATTCTTTTCTTAATGGAAAATAATCCATCTCATCTACATTCAAAATGCGTTTCAAATTTGGATGTCCCACAAAGTTGATACCAAAAAAATCATAGGTCTCACGCTCCATCCAATTGGCCGATGAGAATAATCCGGTGGCCGTATACACATCGGGCTGTTCGACCGAGGTAAATACTTTAAAGCGCAGCCGAATGTTCTCTTTGAGATTATGCAAATGATAGACCACCGCCAGCTCGCGACCCTTTTGATCGGGATAATGAACGCCGGTCAGATCGGTCAAGAAAGTAAATGCCAACTGCGGATCGTCGTAAAGAAAATTGAGCACCTTTAAATTGATCTCTTTAGGTGCCGAAAACTGCAACATGTCGTACGAAATAACAAACTCGCCGACCTGGTCTGCAAATTTTTCGGTAAGTCGTTGTTGTATGATCTCGTTCGTTAGTGACATGCCTGTTTGTTTATAGTCTCTTTTTTTACACGTGCCGGCTCTTGATTCGGTCCATCATTTTTATTGAATACCGTAACTCTCCAAAAGCGCTTTATAATTCTCTGAATTGCGTCGACGCAAACTCTCTTTACCGACAAGGTCCTGAATACGCAGCACCCCATCGATAATGGCCTCCGGACGGGGAGGACAACCAGGAACGTACACATCGACCGGTACAACCTGATCGATACCCTGCAACACACTATAGGTGTCGAATATACCGCCACTGCTTGCACAGGCTCCTACCGCAATTACCCAACGAGGTTCGGCCATTTGCAAATACACTTGCTTGACGACAGGTCCCATCTTTTTTGCGATCGTTCCCATGACCATCAACAGATCGCATTGACGAGGAGAGAAACCCACTCGCTCCGATCCAAAGCGGGCCAGATCGTAATGCGAACCCATCGTAGCCATAAATTCAATGCCACAGCAAGAAGTAGCGAAAGGCAGTGGCCAGATAGAATTTTTACGGGCCAACCCGATTACGGAATCAAGTGAAGTGGCAAAGAATCCTTCACCCTGGTGTCCGTCGGGCATGGAAGCCATGCTGATGTCAGCCTCCAGCGGCTTTTGAACAAGATTGTAAGAAACCGGACGACTCATATTCCAATCATTTTATAGCATAACAAGTACGCAAAGCGAATGTTGTTGTAACAGGGCATCAGTCCTCCCATTGTAAGGCTCCCTTTTTGATGATGTAGATAAATCCACAGAGAAAAAAGCCAACAAATAGAGCGACAGCCCAAAATCCATCCCAACCCAGCCCCCTGAAGTTGACGGCATAGGGATAAAAGAAGATCACCTCGACATCGAATAACACAAAGAGAATAGCGGTCAGAAAATACTTGATGGCCATCGGCTGACGGGCATCGCCATGGGATTCGATTCCGCTGGTAAAATTTTGGAGTTTGTCGCTAGTCTTACGCCGAGGCCCCAGCAAATGCGTGGCGACCATCAAAAAAGCAACCAGCCCTACGGCGATCAACACCTGAAGGGCCAGCGGCAAATAGGTAGAGGCAGTAGAGGCTGTGGAGCCCATTTGCAACCAGTAAACCATGCGCTGTTTTTTCTGGGCGCAAAATTAAGGTGCAGCGACCACAAAAGCGCTAAGAGAATCAAGCGAAATGACACGATTTAACGCAATGCTTTTGGGCGCTGCATCGGGCTTGGGGGTCTGGTCCGATTTAGGGGCATTATCGGGCTTGGGCGCAGCGGCTTTCTCCAGCACGGTAATATTTTGTTGAATGGCCGCATTGGTGGGATCGAGCGATAGCATTCTACGTAAATAGACCAGTGCTTTTTCTTTGTCTTTCAATACGTTAGCACTATATGCCGCCAAATAGCCGGCCACTCCGATGATCGTCTTTTTGTTCTTGACGGTATCTTTTTCCAAAATCACCAGATACTTTTCGGCCCAGGGCACAGCAGACCCTAACTCCATACTGGTATCGATAGCCCGTTGAATATTATATTTCATCATATATCCGAAAGACTCCTCAGGATATTTGGTCACATAAACCCCAAAAAGACTATCGGCTACTCCATATGATTTGCCCTGGTAGTAAGCGAAACCTGCGTCAAAGAGGTCGCGTTGGCTGGGGGTAGTCTTGGTGGTCAGGATCAGGGTACGAAGATCGCCTTCGATGATACGGCTCAGACTATCGCCTTTGGCCTTAAAACGATCCGCTCCTTTTTTGAGCAGATCTACCTTTAGATTGACCAAGGTATCTACGCGGGTAGATTGCAGATAGGTATCAAAGACCTCGGCAGGCGTACCGCCTGTCTTGTCGATGATGTCGGCACGCAATTGATAGTCGTAGAGTGCCACTACATCCATTTCGTCTCCAGTGCGCCCAAAGAACAGATCGCTATATTTTTTTGCATTGGCAAAAGAGGCATTCGCCGCATCGGTTTGCTGTTGCTTGGCAAGCGTGTCGCCCTGCTGAAAGTAGGCATCTGCCAGCAAACGATATACACGGGGCTTTGTAGCGGCGCCTAAGGCAGCAATAACCTGCTCCGACTTGGCAATAGCACAGGCAAAATCGCCCCGGGCCCAGCACAGCTGAGAGTAAAGAAACTCATCTTGGATATTTTTCTCGGGCTGCTTGGTCTCGATAAATTGTTGTAATTGTTTTTCGGCCGTGGCATAATCGCGACGGTAGAAATAATAATAAAATAACTCGTAATAAGCCGGTGTAAAGCGGGGATCCTTTTGCACGCAATCATTCAGATATTGCAGCACCAGCTCCCAGTTCTTTTGTGAATCGAATAAACGAGCCAGTCTGTAGCTGGCCAGTGCATAGCCCGGATTTAGTTTGAGCGCCTCGAGATAATTCTGATAGGCCTCGCCCCCACCCTCACCGGGGCGGGCTTTTCGAACGGCATTACCCAATAGCAAATACATCTCTGCATTCTTATCGCCCTTTTCTATTTGCGCGTTCATTTTGGCGATCGCATAGTTAAGATCACCTCCCTTGGCCTCGATGTTAGAGCGAGACACGGCATTGAGGATATCGATATTATCCCCCTTGCGGGTACGACTCATGGTCAGCGCCGATTCGAATTTTTGACGGGCTTCGTCCTTTTTATTCTCCAACAGGTCGGCATGACCGGCCCCCACCATCACCAGCGGTGAGTTGGCTGCGACTTGCAAGGCCTTGTCGTACCAGGCGCGGGCCACTCCGATTTTCTTAATGGAATCTGGCTCCCGCTCAATGGCGGCTTGTCCGCCCCAATACAAGGCATCGGGATCGGCCGGATTCACTTTTAAGACCTGCTGAAAAGCCTGTTCTGCCAGCTCGAAACGCTGGGCAAAAAGATGATTCTTTCCATCTTGTACGGTTTGTCCATTACCAATAGTAACTACACCGACACTGATCGCAAGCAACAAGAAAATTCGTTTCATCGTCAAAAGGGTTTCACTTTAAGGGCTGTAAATATATCATAATTAGTTATTCGTTGACCCGGACCGGACGGATCCCCAGTCTTTTCTGAGCGGGAGCTAAATACCCTCTTCTAAAAATGATCTGTCCGATCTCTCCACTCATAAAATGCGCAAAGCCGGTAGCCAATCCGCGGTGTCTCTCTTTCAAGATATAAACCAAGTCACGTACCATGGGATACCGCTTGATATAAATATTGGCCTGGTAGGCTTTTACATAAGAGCCCTTAAGGTCGGTACTCTCGATGTGCGCCACGTTGATCTTCTTCAAAAAACTAAGCTGGGCAGAGTCCTCCGGGTTTCCCACCCAGCCCACTCCTACAAATCCGATGGTCCCGGGGTGCGAGGCCACATACTCGATGACGCCTTCGCTGCTGCGCGCTGCCAGGGCCAGATCGGTCAGGGGCTCATTCTTCAATACGGAATCTACGATAAATCTGACCGTACTTGTCGCTTTTACACCGTCAAACACAGGTATTAACTTTTTATTATACGTGCCCGTCAGGACCTGCTTTATTTCTTTCATGGTAAAGACCGTATCGGGCGAGCCGGGATGCGCCACTACGGCAATCGCATCGCGCGCCACGACCAAACTTCGGGCGTTGACCTTGAGCGAATCGGCCATCAGTGCCCGCTCTTCGGCAGCCGGACGACGTGTAACCAACACCATGCGGATGCTGTCATTCAATAGATCGCGCAAACAATCGGCCTCTGTTTTATAGTCAACATTGATTTTTGTACCGGGATGATTGGACTCATACACTTGCACCAGCTCATCCACAATGGGTTTGAACGTCTCATCGGCGCTCACGCGAACCGATCCGCGATCGGGTGTATCGGGCAATTCGTTTCGTTGCTCCTCATACGATTTACAACCCCACGCGATCAAACATACCCCCACTACCCATATGGCTACCCGTTGTAACATGCCTACTTCTTTTACTGATTTGCTTTCTTTCCTCTGTACAAACGCCATCCCCCGTAGAGCAGGCACACGACTCCAAAAATACGATCGGTCCGATCGGGCGGAAACTGCAGATTTACATCCCAGGCAAACAGCCCACGCAGCAAAAAGAAAAGTCCTGCGAGTAGAAATAATCCACCCATGGTGTACTCCCTAACTCGTCTAAGCTGCGTTCGATGCGCCTGCTTTTGCTTTTCGTATTCTTGAAACATGGGTGGCAAATTAACCAAATTTTTAGCGCAACCCTCAAGTTAACGTAACCTTTACGTACTACGTGGGACGAACCACAGGGCGGGTTATATTTGCAAAGCAGGCAAGGCCTGCTTAATCCGCTGCTCTATGGCCAAACCCAGCCTTCCGCCCGGTACCCGCGATTTTTCGGCCGAGGTGGTTCGAAAAAGAAATTACCTGTTCAACACCATTCGTTCGGTGTTCGAATGCTATGGGTTTGGCCCGCTCGAAACCCCCGCCATGGAGCAACTTGACACCCTGATGGGCAAGTATGGCGAAGAGGGAGATAAACTTATTTTCAAGATCCTCAATAACGGACTCGATAATCCCGAGAAAGAAAAACAGACCAGAGCCGCTCTCGAGCAAGTATTGCACGGAAAAAACAGCAAGGACCTATCTGAGCGAGCGCTTCGCTATGATCTTACCATTCCTTTTGCCCGTTATGTGGCCACCTGGCATCAGCAGCTGTCGCTCCCCTTTAAGCGCTACCAGATGCAACCTGTCTGGAGGGCCGATCGTCCGCAAAAGGGACGGTACCGCGAATTTTATCAATGTGATGTAGATGTGGTAGGAAGTCGTTCGCTACTGAACGAACTCGAATTGGGCTGTATTTGTCATGCCATCTTTACCCAACTGCGTTTGCCCGATTATAGCTTGCGCATCAATCACCGTCAATTGCTGTCGGCCCTGGCCGCCCAATGCGGAGATGTCACTCAACTGAGCATCATCACCACCGCCATCGACAAACTCGATAAGATCGGGATCGAAAAAGTAAAAGAAGAACTGGCCCAAAAAAAATTATCGGCAGCGCAGATCGACATGATCGCTTCTTACTTGAATATCAGCGGTACCCTTACGCAACAACTGGAGCAACTTCGCTCGTTGCTGGGGCAACAAGCCGATGCGGTAACAGCACTCGAAGAACTGCAACCACTTATTCAAGACCTGCATGGCCAACAGGTCAATGTCGTACTCGACCCTACGTTGGCCAGGGGGCTCAACTATTATACGGGAACCATCTTCGAGATCAAAGCTCCGGCGCGAGTAAGTATCGGAAGTATTGGAGGCGGCGGACGCTACGACGACCTGACCGGTCTTTTTGGAGTACCCGGCATACCCGGTGTGGGTATTTCGTTCGGGGTGGATCGTATCTATGATGTGCTCGAGGAGTTGCAACTATTTCCCGAAGACAGCAGCCTCGGAACGCAGGTATTATTCTTTAACTTGGGCCAAGCAGAGATGCGGGCCGCTTTTACGCAGTTACAAGGGTTGCGCGAACGAGGCATCGCCGCAGAATTGTATCCCGAGTCCGTAAAATTCGATAAGCAATTCAAATACGCAGAAAAAAAGCACATCCCCTATATCGCCATCATTGGCCAAGCAGAGATAGAGAACCAGCAAGTCAATGTAAAAAATATTCGCAGCGGCGAACAAAGAACAGTTTCGTGGGCTGCGCTGCGAACGCTTTCTTTCGACTGGTAAGAAGACGCTATAACGCCTCGTAAACAACGGCCACTCCCTGGCCGACTCCCACGCACATGGTGGCTAAGCCATACCTAAGTTTTCTTCTTCTCAATTCATAGAGCAACGTGGTAGAGATGCGGGCCCCGCTGCAACCCAACGGGTGACCAATGGCAATAGAACCGCCATTCACATTTACCCGCGTGGGATCGAGTTGTAGTTCTTGCATGCAGGCCAATGATTGCGAAGCAAACGCCTCATTGAGTTCGATCAGATCGATGTCTTGCAGCGAAAGTCCGGCTCTTTGCAATACTTTTTTCGTGGCGGGCACCGGGCCTATTCCCATCAGGGCAGGATCCACGCCTGCCACCGCCATCGCCACTATTTTGGCGATCGGTGTCAGCTGATGAGTGCGAAGGGCACTCTCGCTGGCCAGCAGCAGCCCGGCAGCCCCATCATTGATGCCCGATGAATTTCCGGCGGTCACTGTACCATTCTTTTTGAAGGCAGGCGAAAGGGCCGCCAGTTTATCGAGCGAGGTTTCACGAGGATGCTCATCATCGACCACCCAACTGATGAGACCTTTATTTTGTAACTCAACGGCAGTGATCTCTTGTTCCCATAAACCGTTCTTTCGAGCCGCCGCGTATTTCTGTTGAGAAGAAAGGGCAAATTGATCTTGCTGTTCTCTTGAGATCGCATAGTGTGCCGCCACATTCTCTGCCGTCTCTCCCATGGTGTAAGGATGATACTGCGCGGCCAGCGATGGATTGATGAAGCGCCATCCCATGGTCGTATCGTAAAGCTGTGCACTGCGATCGAAAGG
Source organism: Sphingomonadales bacterium (assembly GCA_046093525.1). Classification (GTDB taxonomy): domain Bacteria; phylum Bacteroidota; class Bacteroidia; order Chitinophagales; family Chitinophagaceae; genus JJ008. The sequence continues at coordinate 7,076 of JBJTFT010000163.1, forward strand.
CTGTGCCGATTTGGCCATTACATAAGGAGCCCTGCTCATACTCTCGACCCCCGTAGCCAGAATCAGCTCGGCATCCCCCACCGCTATTTGACGGGCTCCGTCCATGATGGCCTGCAACCCAGAGGCGCACAGCCGATTGACCGTGGTGCCCGCCACCGAGGCGGGTAACCCTGCTAAGAGGGCCGCCATTCTCGCTACATTGCGATTGTCTTCGCCGGCCTGATTAGCGGCTCCCGCAATCACCTCTTCGATGGCCGCCGGGTCGATGGTATCGTTGCGTTTATGTAACGCACGCAACACAGTAGCCAACAGATCGTCGGGACGTACCGCGCTGAGCGATCCACCATAGCGTCCTACCGGGGTTCGAATGGCATCCACCACATAAACTGGATTCATAACAGGGGTTTACTGGCAAATATCCGTTAAATACTTAAATCCCTTATCGGGCAGTTATCTTTGCACTACATGAAAAAGACGGCCGCAGAAAATATCAGAACCTGGAGCTTGCAACAGATCGAACAACATTTTGAGACCCGGGGCGAAAAAAAATTCAGGGCAAAACAACTCTATGACTGGATCTGGCAAAAGAACGCCATGAGCTTTGCCGACATGACCAACCTGAGCAAAGAGATGCGCCAGCACCTGGGAGAGCAGTTCGTATTGCCCGCACTCACCGTCAATGCCACCCAATATTCCGAAGACGGAACGGTCAAAAGCCGTTTTATGACCTGGGATGGCCATGCCGTAGAGGGGGTTTTGATCCCTACCGAAAAAAGATTGACCGCTTGTGTGTCTTCGCAGATCGGCTGCTCACTTTCTTGTAAGTTCTGCGCCACCGCCTATATGGACCGTAAGCGAAACTTGCAGTTCGACGAGATCGTCGACGAAGTGGTGCTCCTCAACAAAGAGGCCCAGCAGCAGCATCAAAAAAAGATCAGCAATATTGTATTTATGGGGATGGGCGAACCCTTACTCAACTACAAACAAGTCTTGCTGGCCATCGATAAGATCACCTCTCCGGATGCACTCGGTATGAGTGCTCGGCGCATTACGGTCTCTACGGCCGGCGTGGCCAAGGGCATTCGTCAATTGGGAGACGATAACGTTCGTTTTAAGCTAGCCCTTTCGCTGCATGCGGCCAACGACCAAAAACGCAACGAGATCATGCCGATCAACGAATCGAATCAGATTCGCACACTGGTCGAAGCCCTCAATTACTTCTATAAGAAGACCGGCAACGAGATTACCTTCGAATATATTTTATTCGACCAATTCAACGATTCGCTGCAAGATGCCGAAGAATTGGTCAAGATCTACCGCCAAGTGCCTGCCGACCTGGTCAACATCATCGAGTACAATCCGATTGATAAGGCCCGATTCAAAAAACCCTCCGAGGCAAAGACAACGGCCTTTATGGAGTATCTGGCCCAAAAAAGAGTTAACGCCCGACTACGTAAAAGCCGCGGAAAAGACATCGATGCCGCCTGTGGACAGCTGGCCAACAAAGGGTGATCTTGCCGCAAGAAAACCACCTAACGGGGTAATTCAGCCGTAGGGTTGCTCGCTCGCTATTCGTGTCACCTCAATCATCGCATTAAACCTTTTGATCGCCATCCGGTCATAGCTTGGTAGGCTTGCCTTAAACTGCTTACCTCAAATAGTATATCATGAAATCGTTTATCACCTTAGTTCTTGCCACCGCGCTGCTGGCAACCGCCAATGCCCAAGACAGACCGGCCCCGCACTCCCCACGCCCTCCTTATCGCGACGACCAAAGAAAACAAGGAAATGAGTTGTTACTGCAACGCCTGCAGCTAACTCCCGCACAACGCGAGCAACTTAAAAAAGAACAAGAGCAAGCACTCGAAAAAGTGTTGACCGCCGATCAAAAAAAGAGGCTTAAAGAAATGCGTCAGCAACAACAGCGTCGCAAAGAAGAGATGCAAACCCGCCAGCGGCAGCAACTCAAAGACCGCTTATCGCTGACCGACGATCAGGCTACCAAGCTGCAAGACCTGCAGAAAAATTTTATGGAGTCGATGAAAAGGAATCGTCAGCAACTCGATCAGACCATTGCACAGCAACGCGATCGTACCCGCGAAATGATGGAAACGCATAAGCAATCGCTTCAAAAATTATTGAATGCCGAGCAACTCGAAAAATACAGAATGATGATGCGCGATAAAATGCAAGACGGCATGCAACGCATCAGGGAACGTACAAAGGGGTATGACCAGCGACCCCCGGCCGACAGAAGACCTTCCATGGATCGCAGACCTCCTATGGACCGTAGACCGCCGCCACGTAACGGCTCGCCTGCCGAAGCGCACCCCGATACGCTGTAATTGACCTACCTTTACAGGGTACTGTTGAAAAACGGCACCCCACTACATGAAAAAATCAGCTTCGCATCCCTTTACCAAGTTTGGGACCAAAAAGAGTAACGCTGCCATCAAAGAGCAGTTTCGCCAAGAAAAAAGAAAGGCCAAAAAAGAAAGAGAAGCTTTTTTTGATCAAAAGAAAGCGGCCGAGCGGTTAGCGCGCGGTGGAAAGACAGCAGCCGACGTAAAAGGCAATTTTCCAAAAAGCCATCCCATAGTAGCTCCCCCTGAGCGAATGCCCCTTAAC
>JBJTFT010000164.1:0-11981 GCA_046093525.1 Sphingomonadales bacterium
CATCTTTAGCGTCAACTGGTTTAGAAAAGACGAGAACGGACAATTCCTTTGGCCCGGCTATGGTCAAAATATGCGCGTATTAAAATGGATCGTAGGCCGCATTCGCGGACAGGTCTCTGCCGTAGAAAGTCCGGTAGGATGGCGTCCCCGCTATAGTGACATGGACTGGAAAGGCATGGAATCTTTTACCAAGGAAGATTTTGACCGCGTAATGATCATCGATCGCGAACAGGGCAAAAAAGAACTGTTGGGTCATCAAGAACTATTCGAACAGGTCTACGATAAACTACCCAAGGAGTTCTTCTTTATACGAGAACTCTTGCTCTCCGCACTGTGGCGGTCTCCCGAAAAATGGGGACAACAACCCGAATAAGACTGAACTATTTAGTTACTTTGCCCCTAATTCAATCGTATGGGCAAAGACCAGGTTTTTCGCGACGAGATCGAAAAAGTAAGTGACTTTAAGTTTGGTGCCAATGTAGCCAGCGTCTTTGACGATATGGTCAATCGCTCTGTACCCTTTTATGGTGAGATCCAGCGGATGATGGCCGAACTAGCCGCCGACCATGCGCGCGAGGGCAGTTTTGTGTACGACCTGGGTTGCTCCACCGGTACCACCATGATCGGTATGGATACACTGGTCGAAAGATCCATTCGCTTTATTGGCATGGATGATTCGCAGGAAATGCTCGACAAGTGCAAGGCAAAGTTCGATGAGATCAAATTTCAAAGACCCTACGAGTTGCGCTGTGCCGATCTGGGCCAAGGTGTAGAGATCCATAATGCGTCGGTCGTAGTACTTTGTCTCACGCTGCAATTCGTACGCCCCATTTACCGCGAAAAACTAATTCAAGATATCTGCAAAGGGCTTAACCCCGGCGGGGTATTGATCTTGGTAGAAAAGATCTTGGCCGAAGAAAGTAATTTTAACCGCGACTTTATCAACTACTACTATAACTATAAAAGAAGAAATCAATATAGTGAGCTCGAGATCTCTCAAAAAAGAGAGGCGCTCGAAAATGTATTGGTTCCCTATAAGCTCAGCGAGAATGTTTCGCTGCTACGCGACCAAGGGTTCGCCTCTTGCGAGGTATTCTTTAAATGGTACAATTTTGTCGGACTGGTAGCCGTCAAAAAATAATCTGTCGCTATGATCTCGATCGGAAACTTCTTCTTCAAATACCGTAACTACATCTTTATTCTTTTCTATGCGGCCTTGTTTGTGCCGTCACTCCCACTTTTTAGTGCCGCCAGCTGCGGACCTCAGTACTACTGGTGGCCCGTGGTGCTTGGCTTACTCATCACGTGTATGGGCCAGGGCATCAGAGGGCTCACCATCGGGCTGGCCTATATTGTTCGGGGCGGAAAAGAAGGTAAGCCCTATGCGGACGGATTGGTCACCGAAGGCATCTTTCGGCACTGTCGCAATCCGCTCTATGTGGGTAATATATTGATGCTGCTCGGGGTGGGTATTTTGGCAAATTCTGTTTTTTATGTAGCGGTCATGATGCCGCTGTTCTTATTCATCTATCAAGCTATCGTACTGGCCGAAGAAGATTTTCTGAGAAAAAAATTCGGATCGGGTTTTGATAATTACTGTCGCGATGTGAATCGTTGGTGGCCTTCGCTGCAAGGCATAGGCGAAACGCTGGGCAGCATGGAATTCAATTGGAAGCGCTGGATCTTAAAAGAACATACCACGCAATTCATCTGGCTGCTGGGTATCTGTCTGCTCTTATTCGCGCCACTGCCTGTGCTACGCTATCCCGAGCTGCTGGCAGGTTGTGCGTTACCCCCGCATAGAATTTTCGCTATTTCGTTGGGCTGGCTCTGTCTGGCCTACCTGCTGATTCGAGTACTCAAAAAAACAGGGCGCTTTACGGCTTAAGCGAACCCTTTCGGCCTATTTTGGTTATTTTTGCATACCAATTTGTGGATTATGATCAAGACCGGTAACCCGATTATCAGTATTTACACCGAGATGACGCCCAATCCCGAGACCATGAAGTTTGTGGCCAACAAACTTTTGTACCCGGGCAAAAGCGTTGACTTTCCCGATATAGAGAGCGCCAAACACTCTCCGCTGGCCACCGAATTATTTGGCTTTCCGTTTATCAAGGCTGTTTTTATCGCCAGCAATTTTGTGACCCTTACCAAAACCGCCGAAACCGATTGGAACGATGTAATTCCGTCGGTTCGTCAATTTTTAAAGGACTATCTCGAAGAAGGAAAGGTCGTCGTTAACGAAGAAGAGTTGGCCACCATCAAGTTGTCGGGTAGTAACGAAGTGAGTGCCGACGATGACGATGTGGTCAAACGCATCAAGGAGTTGCTCGACAATTACGTTCGTCCTGCCGTAGAAATGGACGGAGGCGCCATTCAATTCAAAAGTTATGAAGCGGGCACCGTCAGCCTGTCCATGCAGGGAAGCTGTAGCGGATGTCCTTCTTCGATGATCACGCTTAAGGCCGGTATCGAAGGTATGATGAAAAGAATGATACCCGAGGTAAAAGAGGTCGTGGCCGAATCCGAATAATCAACCTTTTCTCCTTGTACTCAGATCTTATTGCAGCGTTAACCTCCGCCACATGGCAGGAGTGGATCGCCGTTATCAGTGGGGTGGCCAGCGTCTGGTGCAGCCGACAAGAAAATGTTTGGGTCTATCCGCTGGGGCTCATCAATACCATCCTCTATATCTGGCTCAGCTTTGTTTCGCATTTGCCGGGAGAAGCCGTTGTGAATTTTTATTATACCATCATGAGCATCTATGGTTGGCATTGCTGGCTGCGTCGCAACGAAAACAACGAAAAGTGGCTACACATTAGTTATAGTTCAAAACGCTACGGGGTCGCACAACTTCTTTTTTTTAGCGGAACCTATCTGGCCTTGTACTTTTCGCTGGTCTATCTAAAAGATAATTTTTTTGAAGGGGCCATCCCCTGGGCCGATGCGCTAGCCTCGGCAGCGGCTTTTACGGGTATGTGGCTGATGACCCAAAAAAAAGTAGAGAGTTGGTACTGGTGGCTGCTCACCAATATCACAGCCGTTCCGTTGTACTATACCAAAGGACTGGCCCTGACGAGCATCTATTACGTTATATTAACGGGATTAGCCCTATCGGGACTACGTAAATGGAAAAAAGAAGCCGTTGCCGCATGATAAAGAAGATCGTCATTATCGGACCCGAAAGTACTGGCAAGAGTACGCTTTGCAAAGAGCTGGCTGCCCATTACGGAACAGCTTGGTGCCCCGAATATGCCAGAACATATTTGCACGAGCACGGAACGCAGTACAGCTTCGACGATCTGCTGACCATAGCCAAAGGACAGATAGCGCTAGAGGACGAGACCTTACGGCAGCTCGAACAAAAACAACAAAGACTACAGCAAACCGACCAGGTGTGGCCCTTGTTCATCGATACTGATATGTACGTACTGAAAGTGTGGTGCGAGTTCGTCTTCAACAAATGTCATCGCTATATCTTAGATCAAATTGTACACCGTTCGTACGATCACTATTTGCTTTGCAATACCGATCTTCCCTGGGTCAGGGATGAGCTTCGGGAATATCCCGATCTCGCCACGCGCGAAAAACTATTTCGCTTTTATGAGGATGCCTTGGTTCATCAATCGACCTCTTGGACACTGATCAGTGGAACGGAAACCGATAGATTACAACAGGCTATCAAGGCGATCGATCCGCTACTCCGTTAGCGATTTTCTATCAATTGGCGCACTTCCTTATCATAGAAAAGCTGCTGCATTTGGCCCACAATAAAAGAGGCCCTGCGTTGCACATACCGAGAGGCCGGTTGCACACGATATCGTTTAGGATTCGGTAGCGATGCTGCAATAAGAGCGGCTTCGTAGCGCGAGAGTTTGGCGGCCGGCTTATTGAAATAATGCTGAGCAGCCGCTTCAATACCATAAATACCGGGACCCATCTCGATCACATTCAAATACACCTCAAGAATTCTTTTTTTACCCCAGATCAATTCGATCATGAACGTAAAATATACTTCGAGGCCTTTTCGGACCCAGCTGCGACCTTGCCAGAGAAAAACATTTTTGGCCGTTTGTTGACTGATGGTGCTACCCCCTCTACGCCGATTGGGCTTTCGTTTGTTATACTCGAATGCTTGTTGAATTCGCTTCCAGTCAAATCCGCTGTGCGAAACAAATAACTGGTCTTCGGAGGCCAACACAGCCAGTCGCGCATAGGGCGATATCCGATCGGCACTTACATAATCGCGTCGAAGCCCATCCCCCGAAACCCAAGCGGTCACTTGTGTGATCGTTACTGGAGGATCGACCCATCGAAAGAGCACGATACAGACGAATTGAAAAATAAAAAGATACAGCAAGGCCTGCTTTAACCGGTACCACCACGATCTTTTTGCACCAACAACTGTCATCGGTAAAAATTAGATCAACTACGAACACGAGAGGCCAGAAATTGCTCCCAATCGGCCAGCATGTTTCCTTTCATTACACGAGGAAATTTATGCTGGCTGCCGAGCTTTCCCTTTTGCTGCATAAACTCCAGAAAGACCGACTCTGGCAATACCTCCACAAAAACCTCTTTTAAGGCGCTGTCCCTTTCTACGGCATAGTCATCGTTCAAGACGCGCAGTTGAAAATCGATCCGTTGGCGCAACTTTTCTGGATCGATCGTATCGTCGGTAGCGATATACCAGCGATGCGCAAAAAATTGCTGGTACGCAAACCCGGTAACCGTATATTCAGGAATACTGATATTGAACTCTCCACTGACCAATTCGATAGCCTTATTCATATTATCTACACTCAGGTGCTCGCCGGTCAAGCTCAAAAAATGTTTGATGCGTCCGGTAATGACCACTTCTGACTTTTCGATATCCACAAATCGTATCGTATCGCCGATCAGATATCGCCAGGTGCCGGCATTGGTGCTCATTACCAGGGCATATTCTTTTTCGGGTACCACTTCGTGGATCATCAGCGCACGGTGACTAGGCAATGGATTTCCGTCCGCATCAAAATTGTGTTCATCAAAGGGAATGAACTCAAAAAAGATATTGTTATTCAAGATCAGCTGCATCCCCTTGGCCTGTTCGCGGTGCTTAAATCCAATAAAACCTTCGCTCGACAGATAATTCTCAACGTACACAATGGGCTTACCCAGTAATTTCTCGAATCCTTTTCTATAAGGCTCAAAGGCCACGCCCCCGTGAACAAAAAAGCTGAAGTTGGGCCAGATCTCGTGAATATGCTTGACCTTATAATGATCGATGATCATCTCGATGCACATCTGACACCAAGCCGGAACGCCCACCACAAAACCAATATCCCAATTGGGGGCTTGCTCTACGATCTCGTTTAGTTTTTGGTTCCAGTCGGTAATGGCTGCTATGCGCCCCCCCGGCTTGTAAAAGGTCTGAAACCAAAAAGGCCTTTTTTTAGCTAAGATCCCGCTCAAGTCGCCGGCATACCATCCGGCCTTACCCTTCTTTAAGTCGGTAGCGCCGCCCAACATCAAAAAGCCTTTGGTCATGGCCATCTTGTTGGCCTCTTGATATCGAACCAGGCTCAACAGCTGTCGCAGGTAATTGATCATGTTGCTGCGAAGCAGATCGTTTGTAACGGGAATATATTTACTGGCCGCCTCGGAGGTACCCGAGCTGAGCGCATAATATTTGATCTTACCCGGCCAGGTAACGTCGGGGGTGCCATCGAGGGTCTGGGTCCACCATTCGTTGTAGATCTTGTTATAGTCATGTATCGGCACCAATTCCTGAAAACGTTTACCGGGATGTTTGCTTAGCAATGCATCATCGAAATGGTAGTGCTGACCAAAGGCCGTAAAACGTGCTTTACGAAGTAGCTTCTTTAAGACCCGCAATTGCTGGCGGCGCGGGTCTCCCAGCGTCAGCCGAAGGGCCGAAGCCAGTCGACGGGGTAAAGCACTTTCTAAAAATGAAGCCATAGTTCTACAACCGAATAAGATGCTAAGGTAAGCAATTGCGCCATCGAGGCAGTATCTTCGCGCATGCTTCGCTCTACACTACAAAAGGCCACTCGGGCCGGCGCCGAAGAGATCATGCGCTTCTTTCAACGATCGTTTACCGTTCACAATAAAGAAGGGGTCAACAACCTGGTGACCGAAGCCGATCATGCCGCAGAAAAAGCGATTCTCGCCGTGATCGGAGCAGACTATCCCGATCATCAGATCTTGGCCGAAGAAAGTGGAAAACACATTCGAAGTTCTGCGTACAAGTGGATCATCGATCCCATAGACGGAACCGTCAACTTTGCACAAGGCATTCCGCTTAATTGCGTCTCGATCGCCATTGAACACGAAGGCGTCATTGTCATGGGTGCCGTATACAATCCACACCTCAACGAATTTTTCTTTGCAGAAAAAGGGCAAGGAGCCACCCTAAACGACACGCCCATTCGTGTCAGCAATAAGACCGAGACCATCAAATCTTGCTTGGTGACCGGCTTTCCATATACCTACATCAACGAACCCAACGGACCACTCGAAGTCTTTGAACGTTTCGTGAGAAAAGGAGTCCCTGTCAGAAGACTGGGTTCGGCTGCCATCGATCTTTGCTGGGTGGCCTGTGGTCGCTTCGATGGCTTCTTTGAACAAAAACTCGAACCTTGGGACAGCGCTGCAGGGTATCTGATCGTAGAAGAAGCGGGCGGAAGGGTTACTGATTTTTCCGGAAACGATTTTTCCATCTATCAGCACAAGGTGCTTGCCACCAATGGAAAGATCCACGACGAAATGCTGCAGGTCATCAATGGTCAAAAAGAACTTCAATTGTAACATATGAGTAACGAACGTACCGAGATCAGTTCACTGGGCGAGTTTGGACTTATTGAGCACCTGACGCGTAATATCGAATTGCAACAAGCCTCTTCGGTAGTAGGGGTCGGAGACGATGCGGCGGTCATCGATCACTTTGGTAAACAAACCGTCGTTACTACCGATCTGTTGCTCGAAGGGGTGCATTTCGATCTGATGTATACCCCCCTCAAACACCTGGGATATAAGGCCGCAGTAGTGAACCTGAGTGATATTTATGCCATGAATGCCACTCCCACGCAATTGGTAGTAAGTATCGGCATCAGCAACCGATTTAGTGTCGAGGCCGTGAGTGAACTATACGAAGGAATCTATGCGGCTTGTAGCAAATACGGAGTAGACCTGGTGGGTGGCGATACCAGTTCTTCGCAAAAAGGATTGGTCTTATCGGTCACTGCCATAGGAGAAGTGTCACCCGATACCTTCGTCAAGAGAAGCACCGCCCAAAAAGGAGATCTGCTTTGCGTTAGCGGAGACCTGGGCGCGGCCTATGTAGGATTACTTTTTTTAGAGCGAGAAAAAAAGATCTATCTCGAAAGTCCCCAGGTACAGCCCGATCTCGAAGAGGAACAATATGTGATCGGTCGGTTGCTCAAACCCGAAGCGCGTAAAGACATTGTCGCTTTTTTGGGAGAGGCCGGTATTACCCCCACCGCCATGATGGATATCAGCGATGGATTAAGTTCGGAGATTATGCATCTCTGCAAACAAAGCCAACTGGGCTGTGTATTGTACGAAGAAAAAATTCCGGTTGCCGAGGCCACTCGATTGGCCGCATACAAATTCGAACTCGACCCTACGGCTTGTGCATTGAGTGGTGGCGAGGATTACGAATTGCTCTTTACGCTTTCACAGGCCGACTACGATAAACTCGTACTCAACGAGCAAATTAGTGTGATTGGATACATGACGGATGCCGATCAGGGTGCCCGCATCATCACCAAGGGGGGGTCTACGCACCCCCTGACCGCACAGGGGTGGAATCATCTACAGCAATAACCTAAGGGAGCAGCTCGAACGCATCCCCATCCCTTAAAAAAGGGAATTGACGCCGGTAATTTTGCAATGACTCTTTACTGATCGTCACGGTATGTACACAAGCGTCGTCTTTTTTTGTAAATAAGATCTCTCCCAGCGGATCGATGACCATCGAATCACCACTATGATAAATCTGATGACCGTCTTCGCCTACCCGGTTGACGCCGATCACGTAACATTGGTTTTCGATGGCACGTGCCTGCAATAGACTCATCCAGGCCAAACGCCGACGCTCAGGCCAATTGGCCACATAGATCAATAGGTCGTATTCGGGTTGTCCGTCCATAGAACGCTGTCTGGACCAAATCGGAAAGCGCAGATCGTAACAGATCTGCAGGTTGATCTTGAACCCATTGGCCGAGGCAATCAATCGCTTGGCACCGCGATGGTAATGACGGTCTTCGCCCGCAAAGGCAAAAAGATGACGCTTATCATAGTAACCAAGCTCCCCTGTAGGCAACATCCAGATCAATCGGTTATAATAGTATTCCTTTTCTTGTATCATTATACTACCGGTAATGATACACTGGTGCTGTTGTGCCATCGTACGCATCCATTGCACGGTGGGGCCTTCCATCGGTTCGGCCAGCGCTTGGGTTTGCATGCTAAACCCGGTGCTGAACAGCTCGGGCAACACCACTATCTGGGTCTTTCCCCGTAAGGGGGCCAATTGCCTTTCGAGATGCTGCAGATTGGCTGCCTTGTCTTCCCAAGCAAGGGCCGTTTGTATCAGCGAAAGGGAAAGCGAAGACATAGTGATTTATTTATTGGCTGACCCACTACTCGCTAGAGCAGCCCTGACCAGCTCGGGCTCAAATCCCCTGGCGATCAGATGGTCGGTCGTTTTTTTATAGCGAACAATATACTGATACTGTGACAACGAAGCGTACTTTTCGGCCGCAAGCCGCGACAAAACTGTCAGATAATCCTCTTCTTCTATCTGTTGCAAGGCCTTCTTGATACAAAAGTCGCTAACCTTTTTTTGCTTGAGCTCGTAGCGGATACGTTGGCGACCCCAGCGCTTGGCACGCCACTTGCCGCCGGCAAAGGCAAGGGCAAATCGCTCTTCATTCAGGTAATCGTCCTCAATAAGACGGGAGAGGATGGCATCGTGTTCCTTTTTTGCACAATTGAGCTGTCGCAATTTCTCGCGCACCTCCTGGTGAGAACGCTCCTGATATGCGCAGTAATGCCGTAACTTTTGCAGGGCCTGCTCGGGGGTCAATGCCTTTTTATACATCCCTTCAAAACTACCCAAAAAATCAGTAGTTTCGCCCGTAACCCTCAATAGAGATTGTATGAAATTCATTGCGAATTCTTCGTTGCTACTCAAACAACTCCAGCACATTTCGGGCGTCATCAATACCAACACGGTATTACCCATTCTGGAAGACTTTCTGTTCGAGATCGAAAAAAATAAATTGACCGTGGTGGCCACTGACCTCGAAACGGTCATGCGGATACAATTGGATATTGAAGCTAAGGATACCGGCAAAGTGTGCATTCCCGCTCGCATCTTGATGGACTCGCTCAAGAACATTGGTGACCAACCGCTCACGTTTACCATCGATAAGAATTTTGCTATCGAAATAACCAGCGACAATGGTAAGTACAAAGTGATGGGCGAGAATCCTGATAATTTTCCGAAAGAACCCGGAGCGGATTATACTACTTCTTTTTCCATGACAGCCGCTGCCCTGCTGACCGCTATCAACAAGACCATTTTTGCGACCAGCAACGACGATCTGCGTCCTGCTATGACCGGTGTTTTCTTTGAGCTCGATAAAAAAGGAATGCAATGCGTGGCTACCGACGCCCATCGTCTGGTACGCTATAAGCGCACCGATGTCAAATGCCCAAAGACCGATTCTTTTATTGTACCCCGCAAGCCTCTCAATCTAGTTAAGGCAGCCATTCCGGTCAGCGACGAAGAAGTGACACTCAGCTACAATAGTAATCATTTGTTCATTCGCTACGGTACCACCCAAATGAGTTGCCGCCTTATCGACGCTCGTTTTCCCGATTATAAGGTAGTGATCCCCGCAGAGAATCCCTATCACCTGACGGTCAATACCGCCGATTTTCAAAGTGCCCTGCGCCGGGTAAGCATCTTCAGTAACAAAAGCACCAATCAGGTAGCGCTGAATATTTCCGGAAGTGAATTGCAATTGGCCGCACAAGATGTGGACTTTAGTTTCGAAGGAAACGAGAGAATGAAATGCCAGTACTCCGGAGAAGACCTGGTGATCGCCTTCAATGCAAAGTTCTTGATCGAGATGTTGGGTGCCGCCGATAGCGACGAAGTAAATCTCGAACTATCAACACCCACCAAAGCCGGATTGCTCAAGCCGCGCGATAAAAGCGATAACGAAGAATTGCTGATGCTGGTCATGCCACTGATGCTCAATCAATAAGTTCGATCCATTCTTCTACCGATCACGTAAACGCTGTCTGCTATGGATACTTGGTCTTCGGTGATCCACTACTTTCAAGATCTCGAGCAGCGGCCGCTCGAGCGAATGGCCATTCTTGTCGGTGGCCTTTTATTTTTTTGGATACTCGAAGGGGCCATTCCGGTCTTTTCACTTCGCTATCGTACCACTAAACTCAATCACGCCGCTGTTAATTTTGCCTTTACCGTCATTCACCTGGTCATTCATAGCCTGCTCGCTATTTTGATCGTGCGTCTCTCCGATTGGTGCCAGGCACATTCGTTTGGGATCGTACACTGGACAAGCGCGAACATCGGCTGGTCTGTTTTAATTGGAGTACTGGCACTCGACTTTAGCAGTTGGTGGGTACATTGGGTGATGCACCGACAACCACTGCTTTGGAGGTTTCATCTTATCCATCACAGCGATACTAAAGTAGACGTGACCACCGGATTGCGGCATCATCCGGGCGATAGCTTATTGAGAGGACTGTTCTTTATCCTTTTTATTTTTATTTCGGGAGCCCCGATGTATGCGGTCATGATCTACCAGACCCTGGTGGTGGCCTTTACCGCTTTTACACATGCTAATATCTCATTGCCGGCCACCATTGACAAGTGGCTGAGCTATGTACTGGTATCACCCAACATGCATAAAGTGCATCACCACCGACTGCAGCCCTACACCGATACCAACTATGGTGCCGTTTTATCGATCTGGGATCGCTGGCTCGGTACATTCGCCCACTTGCCCATGCAAGATATACGGTATGGCATCGATCGTTATTACCCGGCCGAGAAAGACGAAGACTTGGGCACCTTGTTAAAAAAACCATTTGTTCCCTCGCAAGACTAAGCACCTTCAGGTATGAAAGTTATCGCCATGATCCCGGCCCGCTACGAAGCGTCTCGCTTTCCTGGCAAACTAATGCAACCGCTCGGAGATAAGACCGTTATTCTGCGAACCTACGAAGCCGCAGCACAAACCCATTTGTTTGATGAGGTATATGTGGTAACCGACAGCGACCTGATAGAAGAAGAGATCAAAAAAAATGGAGGACAGGTACTCAGAAGCCAACGGGTACACGAAAGCGGCACCGATCGTATCGCCGAAGTGGCCCGAGACAGACAATTCGATATAATCGTAAACGTACAAGGAGATAGTCCCTTTATTAAAAAAGAACCCCTACAGCAAGTCATTGCACAGTTCAACGATCCTGCCGTACAAGTGTCGTCCCTAATGCGCCCCATTACCGAATTGGCGGCTATACAAAATCCCAATGTGGTAAAGGTGGTGGTCGACCTCCACCATAATTCGATCTTCTTTAGCCGCAGCATAATTCCTTTTCCCCGCGATCCGCAAGCTCAATCATCTTACTACGAACATATCGGAGTGTATGCCTTTCGAAAAGAAATGCTACTGCACTTTACCGCGTGGCCGCTTACGCCGCTCGAAAAAACAGAAAAACTAGAGTGTCTGCGCCTTTTAGAGCATGGCGTTCCCATTCGCATGGTGCTGACCCCCGAAAAGGGAGTAGAAATTGACACGCCCGAAGATCTCGAGAAAGCGCGCGCCCTATTGGGAGTGTAATTAATTAATTCTAACATCGCGCATCTCGCGCTGCATAAAGCGTGGCATACCCGGCATACCTTGGGGTTG
>JBJTFT010000165.1:0-4044 GCA_046093525.1 Sphingomonadales bacterium
GAATTGTTATACGGGGTATCGGTTGTATCGGTGAGTGGTTCTACCGCAGTGGAGCCGCTCAGCATAACCACCGACTCTCGTCAGGTGACACCGGGTGCGCTTTTTATGGCCGTGCGTGGTACCCGGGTGGATGGCCAGCAATTCATTCAGCAGGCACTGGACCAAGGGGCCATTGCTATCGTTTCCGAAACAATGCCGGCTTCTTGCGTACCCGACAAGACCTTTGTGCAAGTGTCCGATGCAACGCTGGCCTCGGCGTTGATCGCCTCGCAATTCTTTGGCAATGCAGCGGCTCGATTAAAAGTAGTGGGCGTGACCGGCACCAATGGCAAGACCACTATTGCCACCTTACTCTATAAACTGTTTTCCGGATTGGGCTTTACCTGCGGACTGATCAGTACGGTAGAGAATCGTATCGGTGATCGTTCGGTCCCTGCTACGCATACGACGCCCGATCCTGTTCAACTGCAACACCTATTGCAGCAGATGGAGCAGGCCGGTTGTACGCACGTGTTCATGGAGGTCAGCTCACACGCCATTCATCAACATCGTATTGCCGGTATCTCGTTCGCAGGAGGCATCTTTAGTAACATCACGCACGATCACCTCGATTATCATCATACGTTCGATGAGTATATCCGTGTAAAAAAATCATTTTTCGACGCACTGCCATCGGCGGCCTTTGCCCTAAGCAATGCCGACGATAAGCGCGGGGCTGTTATGTTACAAAATTGTAAGGCTCGCAAACTTTTCTATGCGCTTCGTACCCTGGCCGATCACAAGGGCCGCCTGCTCGATAATGGGCTCGAGGGATTACAACTTACCATCGATGAGGTCGAGGTGCATTTTCGATTGATCGGTACGTTCAATGCCTATAATCTGCTGGCCGTGTACGGAGCTGCCTGTGCCCTTGGTCTCGAAAAGATGGAGGTGTTAACGCAGCTCAGTCAGTTACAGGGGGCACCCGGCCGCTTCGAATGCATCGTATCTGCAAAAGAACAGGTATTGGCCGTTGTCGATTATGCCCACACGCCCGACGCCTTACTAAATGTACTTACCACGTTAAAGCAGTTACGAAAGCCGGATCAAAAACTCACGACCGTTACCGGATGTGGCGGTGATCGCGACCGAACGAAGCGTCCGTTGATGGCAGCGGCGGTAGCGGCCCACAGTGACCGGTTCATTTTTACCAGCGATAATCCTCGATCCGAAGATCCGACCGCTATTATCAAGGATATGGAAGAAGGGTTGGCGGCCGCTGATCACAAAAAATACATTCCGATCGTGGATCGTGATGCCGCTATCAAGACGGCGATCACCTTATCGGCACCGCACGATATAATACTGGTGGCAGGCAAGGGACACGAGACCTATCAGGATGTAAAGGGTAGTAAAGAATATTTTGACGATCGCGAGACCGTTCGCAAATGGTTTGCGGCACTCGATAAATAAACAGGGACTATGTTATATCATTTTTTTGACTGGCTGGCCGAAGAGGGAATTCGCTTTCCGGGCAGTCGTGTCTTTGATTATATCACGTTCCGAACGTTGCTGGCCATTCTATTATCGCTGTTCATTACGCTCGTCTACGGAAAGAAGCTCATCATTTTTTTACAAAAAAGACAGATCGGAGAAAGTGTTCGCGAAGAGGGGTTAGCGGGCGAAGCCAGCAAGAAAGGAACGCCAACGATGGGCGGCATCATTATTATTTTGGCGATCCTGATTCCCACCTTGCTATTGGCCGATCTGACCAAGGTCTATGTACAATTGATGCTGGTGAGCACCGTTTGGCTGGGTATTATCGGATTTATCGATGATTATCTAAAACTTCGGAGCAAGCGGTTGGCCCAGCAACAAGGAAAGGAGTATAAGAAAACGAATGCCGACGGACTGGCCGGCTGGTTCAAGGTCTTAGGCCAGGTAGGGCTGGGCATTACGGTGGGCGCTACCTTGTATTTTAATACGGAAGTGGTCATCTGGCGGGAGTACACCGGTAAGCATCCACAAGCAGACAGTACGGTATTTGCCAAGACCTTCAATGGCAAAACACATTATTATGTGTCTACCAAAACGCCTGTCACGACCATCCCCTTTGTCAAGAATCACGAGTTCAATTATGCTAAACTGCTTCCGGCCGATTGGCGCGACTATACCTGGCTGCTCTATATAGCGATCGTCATCTTTATCATCACAGCGGTTTCGAACGGCGCTAATCTAACGGATGGCTTGGATGGGCTCGCCACTGGCACCGCTGCCCTTATTGGCGTTTTGCTTGGCATTTTCGCCTACGCCAGCGGTAATCTGGTCTTTGCGGACTATCTCAACATCATGTACATCCCCGATCTGGGTGAACTCTCTGTCTATATCGCGGCATTGATCGGTGCTTGTATAGGATTTCTCTGGTACAATTCGTATCCGGCCCAATTATTTATGGGCGACACCGGTAGTCTGACGTTGGGAGGCATTATCGCAGCTCTATCCATCATCGTTCACAAAGAATTATTGATACCGATCTTTTGTGGCGTGTTTCTGGTCGAGTCGTTGAGCGTGATCATTCAAGTCGGTTACTTTAAATACACGAAGAAGAAATTCGGAGAGGGGCAGCGAATCTTTCTCAAGGCGCCGATACATCATCATTACCAGGTCAAAGGATATCATGAGGTAAAAATCGTGAATCGGTTTTGGATCGTAACGGTGCTCTTGGTGGTACTCAGTATCGTGACCCTGAAACTTCGGTAAGTCGAAGGCTTGTATGGGAAAACGAGTTGTCATATTGGGCGGAGGCGAAAGCGGGGTCGGAGCCGCTTTGCTGGCCAAGCGAAAAGGATACGAGGTGTTTGTCTCCGACGGAAGCTCTTTGAAAGAAAACTATCGTCATGAACTGTTGAGCGAGGGCATTCCCTTCGAAGAGGGAACGCATACGCTGGAGCGAGTACTGCAGGCCGATGAAGTGATCAAGAGTCCGGGTATTCCCGAATCGGCTGCGGTGATGAAAGCGATTCGTGCCAACGGCATTCGGGTAATTAGTGAAGTGGAGCTGGCCTATCGTTACAAGGGAGACAGCCGGATCGTTGCCATAACCGGAAGCAATGGCAAGACCACCACTACTTCCCTGGTCTACCAACTTTGCCGCCGTGCCGGATTGGATGTGGCACTGGTGGGTAATATTGGCTACTCATTTGCTCGACAAGTCGCTCTCGACCCACACGAACTCTATGTGGTCGAGATCAGCAGTTTTCAGCTCGATGATATTGACCGGTTCTGCCCCCATGTGGCCATCCTGACCAATATCACCGAGGATCATCTCGATCGTTACGATTATGTTTTCTTGAATTATATCAACAGCAAGTTTAGGATCACCATGAACCAAGGACCAGCCGATTATTTTATCTACTGTGCCGACGATCCGGTGACCCTGACCCACTTAAAAAATTTTAGTATACCATCTAACCAACTACCCATTAGCATGAAAAGAGAAGTATCACCTGGTGCATTTATCAAGGACGGAGACATGTACGTGCGGACCGGCAACGAAGTGATGACGATGAGCGTCTTCGACTTTGCGCTAAAGGGGAAGCACAATCAGTATAACACCATGGCAGCTTGTGTAGCCGCAGCGACCCTCGATATTCGTAAAGACAAGATCCGCGATGCGGTGCAGCATTTTGAGCAGTTGGAACACCGTATGGAATATGTGGCTACGGTGCGCGGTGTAGAATTTATCAACGATAGTAAGGCCACTAATGTCAATTCTACTTGGTATGCGCTCGAGAGTATGACAGGCCCTACCATTCTTATTTTGGGCGGTGTCGATAAGGGAAACGATTACTCCCTGCTAGCCGAAGGTATTCGCGATAAGGTAAAGGCCATCATCTGTCTGGGTAAAGACACTAAAAAGATTCATGAAGCCTTCGGTAAGATCGTAAACGTGTTGGTCGACACACACAGCGCCGAAGAAGCTGTGCATACGGCGTTCCATCTGGCGGCCAAGGGTGATACGGTCTTGTTAAGTCCGGCCTGCGCCAGTTTTGATCTCTTCAAGAA